>JAEINM010000196.1 GCA_016342385.1 Spirochaetaceae bacterium
GGAGTAGCAAGGTGGAAATTCCCGATAAAAAGGCTATAACCGGAAAAAAAAGTCCCCAGGTTTTAATTAATGAGAGATTGGCCTTTTTATAGAGATCATTTTTCTCTGCGAATTCCTCAGATGAAAAAGATTCGCGGTTAAAAGCCTTTAAAACACGGATCCCCGAAAGGGCCTCCTGCACATGTCCCGTAAGACTGGAAAAATTTTCCTGAACATGGCGAAATCGTGGTCCCAGCATCCGTCCGAAAAATAAAATAATCAATGTAATAACCGGAAGGGGTATAATGGTCAGACCGGCCAGAATCGGATTCTGCTTAAAAATGATGACAAGAATGGCGGTTGTCATAAAAACACCATCGACAAAAGCGATAAGGGCCATGCCTGTCGCCATTCTGACTGCATTGAGATCATTAGTGGCCCTGGCCATCAGGTCTCCTGTCTTATGAGTATTAAAAAAATCATGACCGAGCAGAAGCAGATGATCAAAGAGTCTCTCCCGCAGGGAAGCTTCAATCCGTTTGGATGAGCCCTGTATAAAAAACCGCCAGAAGAATCTCCCTGCGGCGACAAAGAGGGCAATGAATACAATAGTAATTCCATTTTGCATAATATCAGAGATCTGGTAGGATCCTGTGTATATCTGGTCAACCGATTTTCTTAAGACCTGGGGAATCAGCAATTGACCGGCATTAGTCATGACAAGAAAAATCAATCCCAGAATATAGGCATACCAGTATTTTTTAATATAGGGAATTATCGTTGTATACTCTTTTAGCACAGGATTGACACCTTTCTTGGAAATTGTAGATTTTAAAATTAAGTATAACTTTTCTACCGGTCAAGTTTTATAGACTCTATTCCTTATTATTATAATGTATTATACTGTTTTAATAATTCGAAAGCTGTATTATTTCGCAGCTTGCCATAATAAGTATGAACATAAGAAATTTTGGAGTATCCTCCATAATTTATTATATTTTTGAAGAGGTAAATATTTTATGAGTGTATTAGACAGGATTAAACCTGGTGTAGTGTTTGGAAAAGATTTACAGACATTATTCGAGATCTGTAAAGAAGAAGGATTTGCAATGCCTGCTGTAAACTGTGTCGGATCGGACTCAGTAAACGGCGTTCTTGAAGCAGCTGCAAAAGTGAAATCACCTGTTATGATACAGTTCTCCAATGGCGGAGCTGCGTTTTATGCAGGAAAAGGACTGAAACTCGAAGGTCATGAAGCAGCTATTGCCGGAGCAATTGCCGGAGCAAAACATGTACATTTATTGGCGGAAAAATACGGGATTCCCGTAGTTCTCCACACAGATCACTGTGCCAAGAAATTGCTGCCATGGATCGACGGGCTTCTCGATGCCGGAGAAGAGCATTACAAGCACACAGGGAAACCACTATTCTCTTCCCATATGCTTGACCTGTCGGAAGAGTCAATTGAAGAAAACCTCGATATTTGTAAAAAATATCTTTCCAGAATGAGCAAAATGGAAATGACTCTGGAAATCGAGCTGGGAATAACCGGTGGAGAAGAAGATGGTGTTGATAATACCAATGTAGCTCATGAAGATCTCTACTCAAAACCCGAAGAAATTGACTATGCCTATACTGAGCTTTCTAAAGTAAGCCCCAATTTTACAATTGCAGCAGCTTTTGGAAACGTTCACGGTGTATACAAACCGGGGAATGTAAAACTGACTCCGACAATTCTAGATAAAGCACAGAAATATGTTATTGAAAAACACAACCTCAGTGAGAAACACCCTGTAACTTTTGTCTTTCATGGTGGATCCGGGTCTACAAGAGAAGAGATTAGAGAAGCGATCGGATACGGTGTTGTAAAAATGAACATCGACACTGATACTCAGTGGGCGACCTGGGAAGGGATTCTGAATTTCTATAAGAAAAATGAAGCATACCTTCAGTCTCAGCTTGGTAATCCCGATGGCGCTGATAAACCGAATAAAAAATTCTATGATCCGAGAAACTGGCTCAGACAAGGTCAGGTAACACTGGTTTCCAGACTTGAAAAAGCTTTCGAAGATCTAAACTGTATAGGAAGAAACTAATCGTTTTTTCAAAAATGAAACCCATCGGTATTATTCCGGTGGGTTTTTTTATAATCAAAGTATACAAATAAGACTTACCATTCAATGAAGAACTGTAGCCGCTCAGTATGAAAAATTGACCATTCAACTGAGAACTTTTGTCTCTCCACAAAATAACTGTATATTTATTTTATATATATATTAGAGGAGAGAAAATGAAGACTATTTTGTTTTTTTTATTAATTACAACAATAGAAGTGGCTATTTTTGCTGAGGGGTTATTGGAAATCAAGGGTTTTGAGGATGATGACTACAAGGTGTACATAGAGGAAATTTCCGAAATTATTGAAGACCAGGACAACAATAGCATAGGCGATTTATCTATGGGTGATATTAAAGAAATTGCCTTTGATCTCTCTGTTCCCATACAGAAAATGAATTATGTAAAAGAATCAAAAGAGGCTTCCGCTATGCTCCCCGGAATGGGACAGTATATGAATGGCGATCCGCTCAGCGGGACTCTTTTTCTTCTTTCCAATTTAACAGTAGGAGCCGGTGCATTAATCGGAGCATACTACATGCTCCCCCATGAACTAAAATTCGACCAGTTAAACTATATTAAAGATTCGCGCAGCACTATCCGAACAGCATGGCATGATCAGAGTATTGAAGATATGCTTCCTACAATGAGCTTTTTACTGGCTGGAATTGTTGTTAATAGTGTTATAAGACTTATTTCATCGAACCATGCAGGAAAACTGGCTCAGAAAAATATTGCGAATGGCACTATTCAATTTGAACCAAGAATCACACTTCCACTGCCTGGATCATCAGGAGAAGAGAGCTCTTCTCAGAATAGTCTTGGTATTGTCATGAAAATGTGCTACTAAGATCTTTATTATTTCAGATGAAAACCTATTTTCTGTTTGAATGTTTCAGAATAATCCGGTAGTGCTCCTTCTTTGGACACAACGTAAGAAGCTACATCAAGGGCCAATTTCCCGGCCCTGTCAATGTCACCTGTTTTCAGATAGGAATAGACGAATGCCGCAGAGAAGCTATCTCCGGCTCCGACAGTATCCAGAACCTCAAGAGGATCCGGTTTCAGTACATACTCCCGGTGTTTATCAAAAAACAGGGCTCCTAGTTCACCGCAGGTCACAATGACAATAGAGAGTTTATAATTATCGATTAATTGCCTCGCCAGCTGTTCCGGTGAATACTTTTTTTTAAAGAGCAGAGAGGATACAACAGGCACTTCCTCATCATTTAATTTTAGAATAGTCGTAAACTTCATCGTTTCGGCAATAATTTCTCTGTTATACCATTTCTGCCGGAGGTTGACATCAAAGAAGACATCTTTACAGTTGATATTTTTCAATATCCACCCGATTGCTTTCCGGCTCATATCAGATCTCTGCGCCAGAGATCCCAGATAGAGAACATCCCATGATATCTCTTTCAATTTTCTTTTACTATCATCAGTAAGACTGATATAATCCCAGGCTGCTCCCTTCACAATATTATAATCGGGTATCCCCTTTGAAAGAGTGACGATTACAGTCCCTGTAGGCTTGTCAGTCATATCAATTAAAGAACAGTCAATATGGCAGCTTTTCAAAAATTCAAGAGCCTCTTCTCCAAGCTTGTCCTTACCGACAGAACTGAGAATATATGATTCTGCACCCAGTCTGGAGAGATGACCGGCAAAATTCAGCGGAGCACCGCCTATATTGTATTTATCATCGATAATATCCCACAACACTTCACCAAAAGACAGTATTTTTATAGACAATTATGCTGACTCCTTACCAGATAATACTAAAAGAGAATATTTCTATTTACCAATTCTTTTTCTGCTGATACTTTTAAAACTTATGAAACATAAAGTAAAAACTATTTATTCGCAGAAGATGTTAGCCGGAATAACATTTCAATATCTTATTAAAGCAATGGGATGGTCATTTTACAGTGCTATGACAATTTCAGCAGCCATAGCCTTCTATCTATATGTGACGGGGAACAGAACTGTTCTTCTGGCTGTTTTCTCGGGGGTTTCCCTATTTGGTATCCTTATTTTCCTCAGGATGTTCAGCCATTATTTCAGCAATGCCAACAGAGAGTATAAAAAACTGGATGGAAATACGGCCTGGCTGACATTCAGAGAAAAGGGAATATCCTTCAACAATGAGTCAGACTCCTTAAAATGGAAGGATCTTTTCAAAGTATGGTCAACAGAGAAAGCCTTCCTCTTTTTTACGACTAAAGACTCTTTTATAATCTGTCCTACAGAAGGATATGAGAGGGAAGTCATCGAGTTTATAAATGAAAAACTCGATGAATTCAGAATAAAGCGTCAGTAAGAATTAAAAATAGTCCCATAACCCTTTTTCTCTTCAATCAAGGACGCTTCAAGAATTACGCTTTTGTCCTCTTTCAATAGGGATTGCACAAAATGACCTATGACTCTATCTGTCATCCAGAACTCTTCCGATTCAAGAACAATATGGTCAGCCTGATATCGTCCCGCTGGAGTTTCAACCGTTTCACTCCCCCTCTTAAAAGCTCCATAATCAATAGAACCATTAGATAGATTATTCAGTTCATCTACAGAGGGTGCATAGCTTTTCACCTGTCCATCTAAAAGGTATCTCATCTCCATAAGCCTCCAGTCGGAATCTACCAGAAACTCATATTCCCGTTCAAAGCCATCACCTTCCACACTAAAATACCACCAGCTTCTGCCCTCATCATCTTCACTTAAAAGAGCTCTTTCAAAATAGACATTCTCTACCAGGAGATCCGATTCAACCTTCCAGCGCGTGCCTTGAGTCTCGCGGTAAGCACTATCTGTCAAGACAATCCCGCTGAGGGGAAAATAGAGTGTGTATAATATGGAAAACTCGGAAACAGGAGCTGTCATATGTTCTTTGGAACCGAGCAATAAAGGCCCTTCTGTCAGAACTCTACTGGAGTAGATAATCCCTTTTTTCTCTTCCGGTTCTGCCCGGACCTCATCGGGCTCGGCCGGGAGAACAGATTCAGTTTGGACTGCAACCTGTTCTGTGGTGACGCAACTGATCAGGAAAAACCCTGTAAAGAAACATAAAATCAGTATCAAATAAAATCGCAAAATCAGCCTCCACTAATAGTATATCATTTATAGCCAAGAAAAATCCGGATCTCTTTTAAAAAGAAATACCCGTATTGTTCCATTTTCCGCTCTCCGACGCCGGAGACCCGCAGCATGGCTGTTTCATCATCAGGTTTAAGTGAGCTCATCTCCTTCAGCGTTTTATCACTAAAAACGATGTAGGGAGGCAATCCTTTTTCCCTGGCAAGCTCTGTCCTGATCTCTTTTAATCTGGCAAAGAGATTTTCGTTGTAATCCACTTCGCGAAAGCTCAACTTCTCTTCCTGTTTCGTTTCCTTCTTCATCAGAACGACAAAAGGAGACCTTCCATATAGAATCTCGGCACCGCTGCTGTTTATCTTCAGAGAGTTATAATGATCTCTATCCTGAAAAATATGTTTCTGACCGATCAGCTCATTAATAATGCTGCGCCACCAGCTTTTGCTTTTCTCTTTTCCGACACCCCAGGTTTTTATCTCATTGTGCCCGAATTTACGAATTTTTTCCGTATCGGCCCCTCTGACAATATCAATTATATGGGCAATTCCAAAAACCTGATTTGTTCTGATAATAGCAGAGAGTATTTTCTGGGCATCCTCAGTGCCATCAACCTGCTCCGCCTCGCCATTGCAGATATCACAGGATCCGCAGTTACCCTCATGGTCCTCATCAAAATACTCGAGAATCTGCTTCCTGCGGCAGACATTGACCGATGCGAGTGACGCCATATTATTGAGATTCCTGCTGGCTCGTTTTTTCTCTTTTTCATCTCTGATTTTATCAATGAAAAAATGGATTTTTGAAATATCGCCTCCACTGTAAAGAAGTAGACATTCCGATTTCATTCCATCTCTTCCGGCACGGCCGGTTTCCTGATAATAGCCTTCAATACTTTTCGGAAGATCACCGTGAATGACATATCGTATATTGGATTTATCGATACCCATGCCGAAGGCAATCGTGGCCACAACGACATCCACTTCATCGCGATTGAAGAGATCCTGGTTTTTTTCCCGCGTTTTCGTCGGTAACCCCGCATGATAGGGAAGTGCCCGGATCCCCTTTCCCGAGAGGTAGGAAGCCGTTTTTTCCACATCCGCCCGGGAAAGCCTGTAAACAATTCCCGACTGATTTTTATGCTTGCAGATAAAATCAGAAATCTGTTTGTTGGCACCGTTTTTAGGAACTATTCTGTAATACAGTTCCTGCCTGTTGAAGGAAGCTCGAACAGTATAGGGATTGTTCAGCTTTAAAAGGCTGATAATATCTTCCTGAACTTTTAAAGTAGCCGTAGCTGTAAAAGCAGCAATAACGGCACCGGGAAAATGCTCTCTGATTCTTGAAAGAGAGAGATAATCAGGACGGAAATCATGACCCCATTCAGAAACACAATGAGCCTCATCCACAGCAACAAAATCAACCTTGAACCGCTTGAGGGTTTCAATAAATTCATCTATGGCAAAACGTTCGGGAGAAATATAGAGGAGTTTCACCTGATTGTTCTCCAGGGCCCGGTATACGTGACTGGAATCAGCTGCAGATAAAGAACTGTTGAGGCAGTAGGCTTCAATACCCGATTCTCTTGCTCCATCAACCTGGTCCTTCATCAGAGCCACGAGTGGACTGAGAACAATGGTAATTCCCTCCATATGAAGAGCCGGCAGCTGGTAACAGATCGATTTCCCTCCTCCTGTTGGGAGAGAGGCGAAAACATCCCGGCCTTCGAGCAGTTGAGAGATTATCTCTTTCTGATGCGGCCTGAACTTTTTAAATCCGAAAGTCTTCTTTAGGGTTGTATCAATTTTCATCATGATTAAACATATATCGCGGAACAGGGTTACTGAGAGCTCTGTAGAGATTGTCTCTGATAGACTCGTCCTCCTGGGCCATATAATCTATGACCTCACGCATATCTTTTCTTTTCGATTTCCTGCCATAAGGACAGGTACAGGTCAGATTCCGAATCTCTTTTTTATCGGCAAAAGCAATTATCTCTTTCTCTTTTACAAGAGCCAGAGGACGGATTACTGTCTGATTATAATTATCATAATTCAATACTGGCAGCATGGTGGAAAGTTCCCCTTTATAGGACATATTCATGAAAAAAGTTTCCAGAATATCATCCATGTGATGTCCGAGAGCAATCTTGTTGAATCCATTTTCATCAGCAAATTTCATCAACTCCATTCTTCTCTGTGATGAACACCAATAACAGTTCATTTTCCTCCCCTGCTTCAATCTTGCCAGAACCGGAACAAAAAGCGATGTATAAGGAACATCCATTTTAGTGAGAAACTCC
>JAEINM010000197.1 GCA_016342385.1 Spirochaetaceae bacterium
ATAACCTTACGGCAATACCTGGGGCTCGAACCTGATTCACCTGTTGAACTGATCCCTTTAGGCAATATGGAACTGGCAGAGGGATCAGGATTAGAGAATCTGATTCCGGCAGCGATCAATAATCTTGAAATGAGGTCATCGAGGCTTCAGCTTGAAATTTCGGAAAAAAACAGGAAATTATCCCGGGGGAATATGCTTTCCCCCTCCCTGGGACTCAGTCTTGGATGGTCCACCGGTATTAATCCCCTGTTCGAAAGTGACTCATGGACCAGGGAAAGCTGGGGAGATAACCTTGGACTGGGTATTTCGCTCTCGGTCCCCATTGACTCATGGCTGAAAGGTTCCGACGATCAGCAGAGCCTTCTCAGGCTTGATGACAGTATAGGAAAAGCAGAACTCTCCCTGGATGATTCCCTACGGAAAATGAAAGATTCTATCAGTTCCCTTTTACTGGATCTGGAGCTGAACCGGACAAATATAGAAGTTAATGAACTGAATATAGCTCTACAGGAACAGACCTTTAATAAAGTCAGGCAGAATTACGAAACCGGCATGACATCTCTCCTGGATCTTGATAATAGCCGGCAGGAACTTCAAAAAGCACTAGTTGCTCTTGAGGAGGAAAAACTGAAGAGGAACCTGCTTATAATTGATCTGAATTTACTGACTGGAGATTAACTGCTAATCTTCGTTACACTGGTTCTGATCTGCCCATAAGGATGAATACCCCCAGGTTAAAGGCGTAAAAATCTATTGGGAGACCTAGTCACGAGCCCCGTGTTTTTTAGCTGTATTGATCCAGTGTTCGGCCAATTCAGAAGGATCTGTTCCCAGACCGCGCCCCAGATGGAGCGCCAAGCCCATCATTAATCCCGATGCTTCAGAATATGCCGGTAGATCTTCCATTGTTCCAAAGGATTCTTCCGCCTCTGAGAGTAGTAGGTCATAATGGCGGCGGGAAAAAGACACAGGATCTGCTATAGAATCAGCTGGGTCGGGCAGCATCAGCCGATCGATCCACCGATTGCCAAGACGCTGAGCCAGCTGCTGAGGCTCTTCACTACCCATCTGTCGCCAGAGACGTAAAGTCTTCCGGTCATCCGACTCGGCCAGACCACTTTCCAGAAGAAGGACAAAGGCGCCATCAGCCAGATTCTGCATAACCTCAAGGTACTCATCCTGAGCCGCTTCAAAACTCCTGACAGCCTGCCCGGTGATATAATCGGCAACAGTCATTCGAGGTAAACCATCCACTTCCGGACACCCTTCGAGACAGGGGAATTCATGGCCCTGGTATATATAGAACTGTTCTTCGTTCTGCTTCTGACGACCAAGGGGATATAAACGACAGACCAGTGGCCGCCCGGGATGTGCAGAACATCCAAAATCAGGTCTATACAAGCTGCAGGCCGGCAGCCCTTTCCAACCCGGTCTACCATCAAAACGAAGACGGATTCCGCCAGATTCACAGTATTGATCGCGGAACTGTCGGGGGGGCATTTCTTTTGCTTCAGCCAGACAGGCCAGTTCCCAGGGGTTCAGATTGACCATTTTCCCATGGCAGCAGGTACCTGATCGGGAACAGGTCAGTGGCAGATTATCGGTTAAAGAGAGTTTGGTCGTGACCGGCATAAGTAGGCGTCCTTTTACATTACATTTGAATCAAACTGAGTATACAGTCGTGAAACAATATCGAATGGAATTTCATTACTATTTTAAAATAAGACAGTTTTACTGACCATTAAATTCTTATGTATAAATGTTTTTTATTTATAAATCATCCTATTTTTTTGTTTTAAAAAAATTTAGAATCTTAAATATCATGAAGTTTCAGCAATTTATGATATTATTAAATCATATTCTTTAAGAAAAGGCATATTATTATTACGAAATGGAAATGAGAAAAAAAGCCCTGCTTATTGATAACAGGTCAGAGTCCAACTCAGAAGTCTCCAGACTGAAGGAATGCCTGGAAAAAAACAATCCAAGGGGCCTTGAAGTTCTCCATCTGAAAGATCCATCTTATGAAGAAGCTTATAGAGAAACAAAGAAGTTTTTTTCTGTAAATGGGGAAGATTGCCTCTTAATATATTATTATTCCGGCCATACGGAAAGAGACGCTGTCACTAATGAATTATATCTTTATCATAAGAATACAAATCCCCGGAATAGAGAACTTACAACATTAAAAAGCTCCATACTTCAAAGCTTCCTGAAGAGTCAGACCAAAAGCCGGAAGGTGATAATTATAGATTCAATAAACTGGGACAATCATTCCACCTATGACTTTCCCATTGAGGGTGACGAGACTGCTCTCATATCAGGATCGGGATTCTCTCAATCCCTGATTACCGGTCTTGAATCAGGATCAGCAGTTTCGGGTCATCACAGCAAAATGGATATCAACGATATCTATTCATATATATACAGATCCATGGAAAACAGCAGAAAAAGAGAGTGTCTGAGAAGAAGGATCAACAGCTCGGGAATGATAAACCTAACAGATTCATCGCTGGAACTAAGAGAGAACCCGGAACAGGAAAAGGGATGGAATCTTATAAAAGAGAATGAAATATACACTTTTTTCCTTCTCTACTTTGAAGTGGATTTTGATATAACAAAATTCAAAATTGATGATATATGGAAAGATCATATAGAGAAATATCTCTTTAATCCTGAACTGAACGATGATTCGGTATGGAAAAAATTCTGTGGCAATGATGTCTCCAGAAAAGGCATTTACATTGCTCCTGTACAAAAGGAGAATATTGCGGCAATAAAAAGCATTTTCAGGATTTTTCTGAATAAGCAGGTCGATGATATCCGGGTAAACAGGAGAGATATTAAAATCAAGTATTACTTTACCGTTCTGGATCTCCCCTATAAAAGAATTGATAGTAGTGAACGGCTAATACCGGAATGTAACAATATCTACAAACTGGCTGAAAATCTGGATTCTGAAAAATTATACTTATCGGGAGATGTAATTGATCTTCTTCCTTTAAACATTAAGAAAAACCTGCAGCTGATCAGCCATAAATCGGATTTATTTACCTATACATTTAACCTTTTAACATAAGAGTTGAGCATGATTAAAACAATTCCGAAAAGAAAACTTTTTATACATACCATAGAACATACCATCTGATATATAAAACTTCCTAATCCGATTATTCACATTCTCCGGAATATGACTCCAGATATTTTCATCGATTATCAGAGAATCAGCTTTTCCGAATTTCTTTTCGAATTCGGTCAATCGTTCAGTTATTGTATGTTTGTCTTCATCATCTTTATGAGTGGGAATACTCAGTCCGACAAATTTAAAAGAGATGGCGTCATCAAGATCATTGTGAAAGAGATTGTACTCTTCAAGCCATTTAATGAATTTCAAAGTACAGTTAAACATATCATTACTACCTTTAATTTCGTCATTGGAATAGCTGAAATACAGAGCATCTCCTTCCTGGAGAATCAATGATCCCAGGGATTCTGTAAAACAGGACTTACAGTAATCCAGAATTATTTCAACATGGTCTGTGAAAGTCTGACCGAGGTTTTCCAGTAAAGTCGTACTGGAAACAATATCTATTTTAAGGTAGAGAGATTTAGGATTGACAGTTTTTTTCAGGTTTCTGTGTCTTTTGCGACTGACCTGATTGAATCCTTTAAGGTCATAGCATTTTCCGTGAAATAATCCGCTCTCGTGAATATCAGAAAGGCGAAGGAATAAATCTTCAAGTTGATTCTCATCAATACTGTTCGTCAGAATCTGAGCTTTATCCAGCTTGGAAAGAGCTATAGAGTCCCTGACATTGCCCAGTTCATGTATACTCGCCCTAAACACATCAAGGGCCAGGGCATCTATGGATATGGCTGAATTTTCCAGAATTTTTTTTAATTGATTCCGCATTTGTACTTTTCTCATAACTTAAAAACAATTTTATATTTTTACTGCCTCAGAAACAAGTTATAATAATTATCGGCTGGAAATTTAATTCAATAAATTCTTCAATTGATGTCTCAATCATACAGCTTGTTTCGTCGCAGGCTCCGTAATACAAGAGTATTTCCTCTTTTCAGAATCGTCCGTGGTTCTTTTAAATCCATTAAGAGTAAAAACAGAGAGTATTTATCTCCATCACCTTTTCCCGGAACTCTGCAACTTTACTCCGGTGAAAAACTGCAACTTCATACCGGTGTTGACATTCCGTATCAGATCCGGATCATCTAATGGTTTTTCCAGTATTGACGCCTGCCCCTTTCCACCATTAATTTTAGAGTTTAGATTCTTTAAGTCAATAATCAGATTAGTATTTATTAAACTTGTTTAAAAAGGATATTTTAATGGGAAGACATTATCCTTCCCATAACCCGGGTTTCTGCCCTGGCGGAAATCTCTTCCAATTCCCCTGAATCTCTCAGTTCCCTTATTGTCTTTTCCAGCAGAGGTACCAGATCGGAATGACTCATATGAAGATAATGATATAGTATGGTTATTTCCAGAGGAGGAGAGTAAGTGACAAGTCCCCTGATTCCAAGGCGATTTATAACAGAGATTCCATTGAGTCTGCTGAGCAGGGCGAAATCTGTTCTTCTTAATGAGAGGAATTGCATCATCTGATCCGATGTATCAAATTCTATGACCTCCCGATAATCTTTTGTCAGTTCGAAAGCCTTTACCACCCCTTTCAGAATAGAGATACTGTACTGAGTCAGAGATTCTTTATCTGCTTGAAGTGCCGGATTATCTTTCTGAGTAAAAAGCACGGTCTCAATGCTGTAATAGGGTTCAGACACAAGAATCAACTCGGGATGTTTTGTTCCGTAAGAGAGAACTCTATGAGTTTCCCCATCGATATTACCCCCTGTTGATTCGACTGTTGCCCTTAAGGCCGGCATGGGAAACACATTCAGTTCGAGTCCCGCTCTATTATATATCTCTTGAAGGATCAAACTGGCTATATCCGAAACGGGAGAACCCTCAATTGTAGACACGGTCAGAGTTTCCGCCCACAAGGCTGAAGAGAAAAGGATAAGAATACAGCTAATTATTTTTTTTAATCTCATAGTTATAATATTAATATATTTTCTATTTCAATACGAATATTCGATAAAATAATACAAAGATCAAACACTTTGAGGCAATCTGCGAGCGGGTTGGGGAGAGGTTTTGTACATTTAAATTGAAGATTTTTGAATAGAACAAAAGCTCATATTATAAATAAAAAGAGCAACTCGTAAAAGTTGCTCTTATCTCTTACCCTGAAAGGGTTTCAATATTGTATGAATCGCGCTTCGCTTGAATTACACATTGTTCGAAGCTGCAAGTTTAGCTTCTCATGGCGGAGAGGACTTGTCTTTCTATCGAAAACATCCTGTTTTCTCTCTTCAGACGTCTGCGATTGCTGTCGCAGTCATCCATGACTGCTATTCCTCGCACTTGCTCGGCGCAATCTCCGATTTCAAGTCCTCTAGAATTACTTATAAACAGAAAAAGATTCGTTTCCGAATCTTTTTTCATTTTTTAGTGCGGCGGAGAGGACTTGAACCTCCATGCACTAACGTGCACCAGCCCCTCAAGCTAAATATATACAAAGTCATTTTGTGTCACACGTAATCAAAGAAGAATATAAATCCTGTTAGTACAAGAAAATATCTCTTCCTCTCACTAGCATAGTGTATCATTTATAATCATATTATGTCAAAAAATAAATGTGACTTTTAGTGTGACTTTTGGAAAATGAAGAACTGATATAATCATTGATAGGAAATTTTCCTATATACAACAACTAATAATGAACTTATTATTTGTTTTATACAGTAAAGGAGTTCATCATGCTTAAAAAGATTCAATGGTTTTTATTTTTTGTTATCTTCTTTGTTACATTTATTTCTTGTGCTTTTGACATTGATGATTATTCACAGGATGTTAAATATTCTGTAACCGGAACAGCTTTAACTGTTGATATTACAATTGAAAATGAAAATGGTGGAACTTCACAATATAGTGATGTTGCAGTACCATGGGAATATTCATTTACTGGATGGGAAGGAGACTTTATATATTTATCTGCTCAAAATCAAGGGTCATCAGGATCAGTTATTTGTACTATTTATAGAAATGGAGGTGAGTATAAATCATCAACAAGCTCAGGGGCTTATGTAATTGCTACTGTTTCTGGATTACTTCCATAAACCAACAGTAGATTTTCTTTCTTTACCATTCTCTTTTTAAAATCCTCTTCTGAAAGGATCTTATCATAGCATTTATTTGGACATTCAATTTCTGTTTCAGGGATTCTATCCAATCTGATTCCACAATATGGACATACAGGATAATTACGTAGTTTCAACTCTAAATTCATTGTTAACCTCTTTTATCATTTTATTGGAATGTTAGAGTACAGAGCCATTATAAAGCTCTAAAAGTACTTATCATCCAACTGTTATAACAGGAAGAAGTTCATTCTTGCTTCAAATAAAATGTAATTATTTTATTTTTTTCTATAGTGTCTGTAGAAATTATTAATTATCCTCTTTTTTATGGGTAAGGATATTATTAAATATCACAAGTTTTAAAAGGTTCTAGAATCATTGTTACAATATTGTTTTCTCGTTTCACTCTCGTTTTAATTTAAATGGAATTGAATCTTATGCTCTTTTTATAGAGTACGGAAACTATTCTAAAATGTTAAGTTTTGTTAAGTTTCTGCTTTCTTTTTTATAGTGTCACTTAATTATTAAAATCTGAGGTTTTCTCATGTTCTTTAACCTTTTTTATGAGTATGATAATTATTATAATGTTTAAGAAAATAACTTTAAATCCTTTGTTATCTTATTGTTTTACAAGTGCTACATATCTTATGTTAACAGTAAATAAAGTCCTTTTTTATAGTGTAAGAAAACTACTTCCTAATATGTAGAAAAACTACCCTTTTAGTGATTCTGAAAATTCTTTTTTATAGAGTACAGAAATTACATATAATTAGTGTTTCTTCTCGTTTTCTTCCCGTTTTTATTATATAAACATTGCTTGTGAACGGACTTTTGAATCTAATTCTTTTGTTAAATTGTCCGGTTCTGAAATGTTTTTATATTTGTATAATTCCCTTGTTGCTTTGCGTACTCTACCAGCCTGAACACGTCCTAATATTTGCCTTTCTTCAAGTGTGTTAACAAAGCCATGATATGAATCACCTAATAACTGTAAACCACATAGTTTTAAAATGTTGTCCAAATCTTTAGGTGTTGTTTGATCTGTAATATCAAGAACATATGAACGTCCTTTAGGTATTGAGAAATAAAAGTCTTGCCAGTTCTGCACTAACTGTTTATATATTTCTTTATCTGCCAAATCCCAAGGTGATAATACTTTTTTAAAATACTTCTTCAAGCCTCTTTTATATTTCAATTCAAGCCTAAACAATTCCATAT
>JAEINM010000198.1 GCA_016342385.1 Spirochaetaceae bacterium
TACTTTCTAACACTGCTTTAATGTTGTTCAAACACTGACCTGCCTGCTCTTTTACACCACCGGCTACAATTTTCCCGGTTTTAGGGTCTACAGGTGACTGAGCAGAAATATTGTTGTAATGAGAAAAAGCTGCCGTTTGTGAGTATAAACCTTTAGGTGCATTTTCCGTGTTTCTTGTAACTTTTATGAGATCGCAAGGATCTTGTGGAGCTGTACCTTCACCGTTTGAAATAAGGGCATCAATTTGTACCAAAGCATCATTCATCGGTAAAGCCGCAACGGCCACTATCGTCCCTGTTGGAAGATCGCTTTTGAAAAATGTTTTATATTCTTCCTCTAGAGTATTAATATCTGAGATATTTTTAAGAAATATATTGATTTTGACAACATCGTCCATAACATGATCGACACTTTCTACAATTGCTTTGATATTTGCCATGCACTGTTTTGCCTGCTCTTTTACATCACCAGCTACGATTTCACCTGTTTTAGGGTCTACAGGTAATTGAGCTGAAATATTATTGTAATGGGAAAAAGCTACCGTTTGTGTATATACAGAACTTTCTGGTGCATTTCCCGTGTTTCTTGAATTTTTTATAATTACGCCACTCATATTAATTTCTCCTTTTAGTTAACGAATGATAGAGATAGTCAGAATGTCTGTCAATCTGATTATCTGCAAATTAGCTGATCTTCATTACATTTTCTCCATAGTTAGAAGTAGAAGAAATATAATAAAAATAATTGTTCCATCAGTCTGAACAGAGCCGCCAACAGATACTACTATAGTAGTAATAACACGCAAAAGAGAATTTAGCTACACAAATAAACTTGTATTTTTAAAATGCTATTATAAATAAGGTGAGAATGAAGATATGGCTTTACCTATTAGTCAGATTATCGGATATAAAAAAATCATGAAAGTTTAGTGGCAAATGAACAAAGGCAAAGATAATTAACTAAAAAAACCCGATTTTTCTCCTGGAGTTTCCAGAGAAAAACGCCCTAGTTTACCACTACGGAGATCAAGGAGAAATAAATTAATAGCTTTTTCATAATCAATAGCTCCACCGGATATAAGGCAACCTCTTCTTTTACCAATCAGTTCAATCAATTCAGTAGTATCTTCAGGGACTTCATCTACATTGTACCGTTTTTTAATCCTCTCCGGATAATACTGGACCATAAACTCCAATCCTTTTATTGAAATCTCATCGAGAATGAGAATGGAATCTTTAATAGATCCGAGCAATGCCAGCTTATATCCGATATCCTGATCTTCAAACTTTGGCCATAAAATTCCGGGAGTATCATAAATTTGAAAGCTATCGGAAATATTCAGTCTCTGCATCTCTTTAGTCAGACCGGGTTTATTCCCGACTGCTGCTTTCTTTTTTCCGGCAAGTGCGTTTATAACTGTTGATTTTCCCACATTGGGAATACCGACGATCATAGCTCGAACAGGTCTTCTCGATAACCATTTTGCGCCTGAACAAAGAGACTTACAACCATTGACTATGGAACCGAGATTCTCTTTTGTTATAGATGAAACGGCTACAGGAAGCCGGTTTTTACCAAGGGTTTTATAATACTTTTTCCACAGTTCTGTAATGTTCTGATCTGCAAGATCTGCTTTATTGAGCACAACAACCCTGGGTTTGTCACCTGTCAGTTCATCGATTACGGGATTACTGCTTGATACAGGAATTCTGGCATCGAGAATTTCAATAATAACATCAACCTTTTTCAGGTTTTCTGTTATGAGTCTCCTGGTCTTTACCATATGCCCGGGATACCATTGGATCGGTTTCATTTTAAACTCCTGAAAAATGAGATTTATAGAACCTCCTCTTCAAAGAGAGAGGAGAAAAAGGAGAGTACTCCATCGGCTCTACACACTCATTGCGCAGTATATATAGTTTCCAATCTATTTTGAATACCCCGCAAGGGAATTCACAATATTTGGTGGTAATGAAAAAAAAGAGTTCAAATATGTCATATTATTGAATATATTGTGTATTGAGGGTTTTATTTGATTAGAGAATTACTGCAGAGACTGGAAACAGAACAGGAAAATATATATATACAGACTCACAATTTTCCCGATCCCGATGCTGTTGCTTCAGCTTATGGGCTACAGCAACTACTGAAGATCAACGGCATTAAGAGCCGTATTATTTATGACGGTGTTATACAGAGAACAGCTTTATCTAATATGATCAAAGATTTCTCTATAGATATTCATCAGTCCGGTGATTATCTTCTTTCGAAAAAAGATAAAATCATTATAGTAGACGGATGTAAACGCAATAAAAACGTTACGGATCTGATCGGAGAAGAGATAGCTGTTATAGATCACCATCCGGGTAAAGAACCGGAAGATGTGGAATTTGTGGATATCTATCCCGAGGTGGGTGCCTGTGCCTCAATAATAACCTCCTATTTCATAGAACTCAACTTCAGAATTCCCGTTAATGTCGCCACAGTCCTTTTAACCGGTTTATTCAGGGATACAGATTGTATGACCAGAGGTGTATGCCCCATGGATGTTCAGGCATATACTGAATTATTTAAAACTGCTGATAATTTCAAAGTCAATTCCATAGTATTAAACAATATAACACTGGCGGACCTGAACTATTATACCCGGGTTATAAGGGATTTGAAAACTGAAGGGGATATCGCCTTCTGCTATATTAAAGAAGAGTGTAACCAGAACTTACTGGGAATCCTCGGTGATTTTTTACTCTCTCTTGAAGAAATAAGATTCACTGCCCTTTTTGCTGATAATCACAACGTGATTAATATATCATTCAGAAATGAATCGGTAGAGATAAATGCTGCGGAGGTTATGAAAACGATCGTATCGGGAATAGGCTCGGGGGGTGGTCATAAACAAATGGCCGGAGGTGTTATTGACAGCAAAGTCGATTTTAATCCCGAAGCCATGTTTAATAAAATTATTACATTAATTCAATGATTATTTGATTTTAAGTTGTTTTTCCTTAAAATTGAAATATAAAGCAGGTGAATCAATGTCAAATATACTGGTTATCGATGATGATGTGAATATAAGAGAATTAATAAAGATCATGCTGGAAGGTGAAGGTCATGAGGCTGTAATGGCAGAAGACGGCATTATTGGATTAGATATTATGAACAACAACACATTCGATCTGATAATTACAGATATTATTATGCCCAACCAGGAAGGTATAGAGACAATTGTTCAGATCAGATCAAAAAATCCCGGAACTAAAATTCTAGCCATTTCCGGAGGAGGACGAATTGGGTCAACAGATTATCTGACTCTTGCTAAAAATTTCGGTGTTGATAAAACCCTGGCCAAACCGTTCTATCATAAAGATTTTATAAATTGTATTAGAGAATTACTGGAATAGAGGTGTACCTTTTGAAAAAAATACTCATAGCCGATGACCATTATGAAATTCGGGAACTTCTAAAAGAGACATTGAGTGATAGGGATTATGAAATTCACTTTGCCGAGAATGGAAAAAATGCCGTGGAAAGAGCAAAAGAAACAAAACCCGATATCATTATTATGGATATTATGATGCCGGGCAGAATAAACGGATTGGAAGCATCTGAAATGATTAAATCCGAATCAACCATTAATGGCTGCAAAATCATCATACTCTCTGCCAAGGGGAGAGATAAAGATAAAATAAAAGCTCTGAAAGCCGGGGCCTCTGCCTATATAGAAAAGCCCTTCAGTCCTGTAAAACTTCTGGAAAAAATAGAATCCCTCCTGTAAATCTAAACTGTTTTCTCATTTTTTTGCCTATAATTCATTATCTATGTATATTTGAAGTGGAGGAGATAGGAATGACCGGATCAGACGAGTATGGCATTCAGTCAATTCCTCCCCGCTATGATGAATATAACAGTTATTATATTTACACATCGGAAGGTTATAGTCGGGCTGTAGAAGAGATTGACGCTGAAGAAGGGGAAATTGCTGAAGCCGAACTAAAAGCTGAAATGGAACAGAGATTGAACTCTGAAGAAATCGCTAGGCTCGAGGAAATGAATCGGGAAGATGAAAAGCGTATACTTGAAGAGATTCATCTGAAAGAGGAACTGAGAGAACAGCAGATTGCCAATCCATCAGAATACATACAGGAAGATGAGACCCCACCGGGAACAAATGTAGATCTTCTGGCTTAAAAGCTTCCCGGATCCACCCCATTAACGAGTTCTCCCCGGTCACAAATGCGATAGGGGATGCTGCCCCTGTAGATGGACTGAATCTCTTTATCGGCAACAGATAGAGAATTGTTGTTTTTTGATAAATGACAGAGATAAATTTGTCTAATCCGGCACTGGGGATGAGAACGGAGTTTTTCCAGAAAAAACGCAGACTGAAAATTAGAGAGATGCCCCACTTCCGAACTGATTCTCCTTTTAAGAAAACCGGGATATTTTCCATTTTCCAGCATATCTTCGGAATAATTGGATTCAAGTAACAGAATATCTGACTGAAGAGCCAGATTAAACATATTGTCATCAGTTACCCCCGTATCGGTAATGATTGTAATTTTCATTCCGCCGATCTTGAAAAAATAGCTGAGTGATGACGGAGCATCATGAGAAGTGGCAAAGGGGGTAAAATCCAGTTTTTTGTAATTGTAACTCCGGTTGGGAATAACAGATAATTTATGGAAGACATCTCTATTAACAAACTCATTGATATTGAGATTCTCATGTATGACAACAGGGACTTGTCTCTCCCGGGATAGAGTCTCCACACCTTTTAAATGATCTGAATGAATATGACTCAAAAAAATGAATTGAAGATTCTGGGGATGAAAAGATAGTTCCTTCATCCGTCTGTTCAGTTCTCTGGCTGAAAAACCATTGTCGAGAATAAATGAAAAATTCTCATATTCAAAGATATAGGAGTTGGCGCTGGAACCGCTACCCAGGACGGCATAGCGAAACAATTATTTTCCCTCTTTTATCCACTGTGTCCAGATTTTTTGAGAAAAACCGGCAGTGATTTGATTGCCATTGCGGACAATGGGAGTTTTTAGAAGAAGATTATTTTCCAGAATCTCCTGCTCCGGATCATAATCCATCCAGGCAAGACCTTTATTTTTATATTCTTTCGATTCTGTATCGATAATATGATCTTTTCCCAACTTGGCGCTTATTTTTGTCAGTTCTCCCTTACTAAGAGGTTTTTCGTTTAGATCGAGGAAGTGAAACTGTACAGCTCTCTCTTTAAAAAAGCGCATTGTCTTTTTGGTATCGGAACATTTCTTTGTCCCTATTATCTGAATATTCATAATTTTGTTTATATCAGTTTTAATATTGTTTTTCTACAGGGGGAAAAAAGAAATAATGGATATATAATTGATAAGGAGCAATCAATGAGTATAAAAGCCTACTGGGATGATGACAAAACAATAACTGCCGAACTGGATCGTATATATTACGATGGAGATAGCCGTCATTTCACGATTATAGATAACATGAATACCTATGTAAGGGCGGAAATAATTCAATCTGTCATTATGGATCATCTTAAACGGTACACTCTGCGGGTTGAGGGACTCGAGATAGGTAGTGCCTATACAATCGCTGATGAACGTTTTTTAAAAAGTCCGCTCATATATCGAAATATATTAAAAACTGATTTCTTTGACAGAAAATTCTATTATGAAGGAAAAGATCTAGGCAGTTCATATTCTCCTGAACAAACTGTATTCAAGGTCTGGTCTCCTATCTCTTCCAGAATGCTCGTTGACATTGAAGGATGGGGGATTCAAGAAATGATCCGCGGAGACAAAGGTGTTTTTGAATCTGCTGTCCAAGGAGATTTTGATGGCTTTGCCTATCAGTATGTGGCAGAAAACAATGGTCATTGGCACTCCGCCAATGATCCCTATGGATATTCATCAACTGCCAATACGGATAAGTCTGTTATCATCAATCTCCAGAAATTGAATATTGAACTGAATAAAGAGACCCTACCTCTCCTAAAGCAGAAAACTGATGCGGTTATATATGAACTTCATGTAAGGGATATGTCTTCCCTGGAGTCTTCAGGGATTAAACAAAAAGGGAAGTTTCTCGGTTTAACTGAAGAAAAAACCCATAATAACCGGGGAGACTCAACGGGTCTGGACTACCTGACGGAATTGGGCATAACCCATATCCAGCTTATGCCGGTTTACGACTTCGGGACTGTCGATGAAATTCATCCGGAAACCCATTACAACTGGGGTTATGATCCTGTCCATTTCAATATTCCCGAAGGCAGTTATGGCTCTGATATTACCGATCCTTACAGCCGTATGATTGATCTTCAGAAAATGATTTCCACCTTTCACTCTAAAGGTCTACGAGTCATTATGGATGTGGTCTACAATCACATGTTTGACAGGGACTCATCAGATTTTGAAAACCTAGTCCCCTACTATTATTTCAGAACAGGGGATGATGGAGAACCATCGAACGGCTCATTCTGCAGCAATGATCTGGATTCCACCCGTCCCATGGTCAGGAAATACATCCTTGAGAGTCTGGAACGGTGGATGAAAATCTACGGTATGGATGGTTTCCGTTTTGACCTGATGGGGATACTGGATATCGAAACAATGAACCAGGTTGCCTCACTGGTAAAATCCATCGATCCCAGTGCTATTGTTTATGGAGAGGGATGGAATATGCCCACCCTCTTGGCCGATGATCAAAAGGCAACAATGATGAATCAGGAACAAATGCCCGATATCAGCCATTTTAACGATTACTTCCGCGATGCTGTCAAAGGTGACACCATGCTGGAAAAAATCGATCACAGGGGCTTCATGACAGGATCTCATCGACATCTTGAAAAACTACCCAACCTGCTTTTAGGGTCGAGAGTTTATGCCAATGGATCTCCTTTCTTCTCAGCTCCGGTAAAAAGTGTAAATTATGTAGAATGTCACGATAATCACACGACTTTTGACAAAATGACAGCTGCGGGGATCAAAAAAGAAGAGATTCTACCCCGGCAGAAACTAATGCTGGCTGCGGTTCTCTTTTCAAGAGGAATTCCTTTTCTCCACTCGGGACAGGAGATGTGCCGGACCAAGGGAGGTGATCACAACTCCTACAAATCATCTGATGCAATAAATGGAATAGACTGGGACCGCCGGTCAGAGTTCCGTGAACTGGTAGAATTTGTCAAAGACGCCATAAGTCTGAGAAAAGAGACAGCCCTCTTCAGAAAAGCGGAATATGATGATGATACAGAGATTAAGGTTGATAAACATGGCAAAACTGTTGAAATACAATATTCGGATAATACAATCCTGATTATGAATCTGGGAAATCACAACCATGAAATTGATC
>JAEINM010000199.1 GCA_016342385.1 Spirochaetaceae bacterium
TTTCTTAGAGGTCCTGTTCTTATTGTTTTTCTGTTTGATCTCAAGAAAGCTCTCATTATTATTTAAATAACTTCTCGTCCGTATTTTAAATCGGCTTTTTTTTCCGTTCTGGTGAATCCGATAAAGGGATAGATCCGGGGAATCATAATACTGTGTCTCATATTTTCCTATGAGATTGTCATCTATATTCAAGGCCTTATAGTCATTTTTCAATTCATTGAGTACGTCATTTAATATCTCAATGGGCATTACAAATTTTGTATCATGCCTGTTGAGTAATTTTATACTGCTGAGTCCATTGAGATCGATAGTATTAAACTCTTTTATGCCTTCAACATAACTCGATTGATATGCTGGTTTATTCACATGTTCTCCATTTAATAAGTATAGTGAAATATTTCCCGATGGCAATCCGGTTTTAATAATTATCAGAATCTTTGCTCATATACATATCTATATTGAACCTTTTCTTATAAAAAACAGACTGGCACAACAATACAAAAGTACGGCCAGACCCGCCGGAAGAATAAATCCGTAGGAGATAGAGAGCAATACTGCCAGAGGAGAAGCCGCGACAGATGCAAATCCGTTTAAAGCCCACGCCATTGGCAGAGATTCTCTGTTTATTGATTCCAGATGATGAAGAGCCGGAGCAAAATACCACCCCATAAAATATCCGGGGATAAAGCAGAGGATCAACATGCAGATCCAGGGGAGTCCCATAAAAACATCCTCCAAAATACTGTTAATCTCTATAATCTTCCCTGAGAAGAATAATAAAGAGAATGTACTGATCCCGATAACCAGTGATGCTGTTATCAGTTTCCTTCTCAAGGACTGATTTATTTTTTTTACTGTAACAGATCCAAGTCCTGAAGATATAAGTAAAATCGAGATAACCAGTGTGACACTAATGGAAACATGTCCGAGTAAAAGAGCCATTTTCTGAATATATACCATCTCAATAAACATATAGGCGAAACCGATTAAGGCAAAATATGTCAGAAAGAGATTTTTACCTCCTTCGGGCCGGAAGAGATGAGGAAGTATTATCAGCAGAAAGGAGATAAGGATTATAAAAACAAATGTCACCAGAAGGATCAAATATGCGGGATCAATATCACTGAACCAGTTTTGACCGAATAGATTCCTGAATTCTTTCAGCGATTCCCATTGAAAGAAGGAGTGAAAATAGGGCCTGTTGTCTGTAGGGGGAGACAGATTATAGAGAGAGGAATCAATCAGAGATTCATAGTTGAAGGAATCCCCCGGCAGATAAAGAGGCTCAAGGTTCAGCGCCCCTGCTTCAGTGAGCATTTTAACAGATTTAGATCTGTTTATTTCATTTTTAGAGAGAATACTGATTGAGGCCAGATAATTGCTCCACTGGGACAGATGCTTTCCCGGTGTTTCAATACCGGAATCTGCTGCACATTTATAAAGACTGAGGAATAGTTTAAGATTATCTCTAGGGGGAAAATGATTTCCTCGGGACAATGCAATCATTCCATCGGGACTTAGAGATGACAGTGCCGCGGAAAAAGTTTCCACTGTCAATGTATAATCCTCATGAAAAGAATAGAGTTCCCATACCGGTAGAGACTCGGCTTCTGCGAAATGAATAATATCAAAATTGCCATGGTCTTTTGATAAAAACCTCCTGTAATCATGGGCGACAATTTCAACATTCCCCATTTCAAAAAGTTTATTGGTCCATTCTTTCAGGTTCTCTTCAAGAAACTCCTTCGCATAATGATCGGGCAGGACAACTGTAACAGAGAAAGGATGATATCTGAGAGCCAGCCACAGATTAATGAGTCCCCTATCCCCGATAATTAGGACTCTGGGACTATCAGTTATTCTATAGGGTAAAGACTGAATCGTTTCATCGAGGATTTCAGCCTGTTCGATCGAGTCTATTTGAAAAAACGGACTTGTAAGACTCCCGTCAAGAAAAAGACTCAATTGAGTTGGTGCCTTCTTCTCATTATTCAAACCGGCAAATAATGTCGAATGGCTGAAGGGAGAACTCCACGCTTCGGTTTTTCCGTAGGGACTGATACTTTCTGAAAGAAGTCTGGAGTCCCCCTGTTCCTCTAAAATCAGAAACTGATATATGTCCTTGTATTGATCGGGCTTCTGCTCCGGAAAAATAGAAATGAGATACATAGTGAGGGAAATGAGAAGGAAAGCTGATATGATTTTCAATTTACGGTAAGATATGACAAAGATCAGGGCCAGAACCGCCGGTACTAGAGTAAAGACCGGAAGACGCACAGGAGGTAAACAGAACATGGCTATTAGTGCAAAAAGCCCCCCCATTCCACTCCCGCACAAATTGATTCCATAAAGAAGTTCTTTCTTCTGATCCCCGATGAGTGTATGGCCAATAAATAATCCACTGAAAAAGAAAGGAAGAAAAGTCATTATTGTGAAAAGAAATAATAAAAAAAATTCTGACAGTTCATAAAATAGGTACAAGAGATTCAGCCTGATCTCTGAACAGAAATAGAGCGATAGTATCAGCGATAAATAATACAAACCGGCAATAATGACAGTTTTATAGTGATTCTTTTTCCTTTTCTTTTTCACAAAAGCCAGAAAAGTTCCGCTGGCGCCGAATCCCAGTAGTGCCAGACTTATAATAAAATAGGTCAATGGGCCATAAAATGTCCCTGAAAACTGCCGTATAAGTGAAATCTGCAGGTAAATAACTGAGAAACTGACAAGGAATAGACTGAATCTTATGGAAGGTCTCTTATGAGGGGTATTTCCGATTCGATACTGCGAGTCTCGGATCTTATGAGTTTCACCTCTCATCGCTCAGCCTGCCCCGTGAATGGGACAAAGCGAACAGGAAGGATTCTCTCTGCGCTCATAATCCCCTGGAGATCTTTCCTGATTACAGTTAAGTATTGAACGGAAAAAGGCCGGCCTATTGGAATGAGGATTATCCCGCCGGGATTTAATTGCTCTATGAGGTCCGGCGGAACATGACCGGCCGCGGCTGTGACAATAATCTTGTCGAAGGGAGCTTTTTCAGGCCAGCCGAAATCTCTATGGAATCAAAACCCAATTCGGCAAGGCGGTTTTCTGCTTCTGAGGCAAGTTCATCTATAATCTCTATAGTGTAAACATGATCAGTCAGCATAGATAAAACGGCAGCCTGATACCCGCTTCCCGTTCCTATTTCCAGAATCCTGTCACCGGATTCCACTGAGAGGATTTCTGTCATAAAGGCGACAATATAGGGCTGAGAGATGGTTTGTCCATATCCGATTGGCAGGGGATGATCGGCATAGGACTGCTGGATGTATACTTCGGAGACAAAAAGGTGTCGGGGCACTGTTCCCATAGCTTCAAGTATCCGAATGTCACTGACACCTCTTGCCAGGATCTGCTTTTCCACCATTGCAGTGCGAAGTTCAGTGTAGATATCCGATTCATTTATCAAGTCGGGAGATCCGAAACCGGAAAGGAGTAGAAAGAACAATAGTGTAAGAATAGTTCCTCTTCTCTTCATAGAGAAAATTTAATGAAAGTACAATAAGGGATCAAGTACTAATTGTAAAAGAAGGACTTAAAAGAAAAATAGTTTAACCGCCATGGCAGAGATAGTGAGGGATAAAATAATTCTGATCCACCTGTCCCCTTTTGAAACAGTGAAATTGGTTCCTATCCATGCTCCCAGGCTGTTTCCCACCGCCAGGACGATTCCCGTACTCCACTGCACCTGTCCGTTTAGAATAAAAACCAGGAGAGAAGGAATGGTGTATATCATGACAATAAAAACTTTCATACTGTTGGTCCTCACAAGGGTGGTACCGCTGAGGAGAGAAAAAACGGCAATGATTATAAACCCCACCCCTGCCTGGATAAATCCGCCATAAATTCCCACAAAGAAAAAAGCGATTGCCAGAAGCGGTATATTCTCAATTACATCCTTCCGGTTGCCGGGCTTTGGCGAAGTATCCTTTCTCTTCCCGAAAAGAGTCAGGATCAATACAAGGATCATCACAGCCGAGAGAATCCGGTTAAAAACTTCACCCGGAAGATCTACAGCAATTCGAGCCCCCAGAAGAGCTCCGGCACTGGCGGTCACTCCCAGTATGAGGCCGGCTTTCAGAGAAAAATATCCTTTCTTTTTGAAACGACTCACCGCTGTAATATTCTGACTGAGAATGGCAATCCGGTTGGTTCCATTGGCCATTGCCGGAGGAAGACCGAGAAATATCATCGTGGGTACGGTGATAAGAGATCCCCCACCGGCGACAACATTGAAAAAGCCGGCGGCAGTACCGGCCGTAAAAACCAGCAGGTATTTTATGAATAATGGAATTTCCATATTTCCCCCATGACGGTTAATTTCCCCTTGGAACATAATAGCAGGTAATAATAAAAGTTTGTAATAATCCCCCGAATATAGTAAAATTAATTCCGGGAGAGAATGTTGAACAGGATATTATTTGTTGCTCATATATCTATTATTTTTATCAGTTGTAACAATTTCAATGAAAGAATAGAAACAGCAGACCTGGTGGCTAATCAGATTGAAAGAATGATCAGAACTGTAGAATCCGATGCTCTATTTACTGCAGAAAAAGCCAGAGAATATTTTTTATATCCTCAGAAATACAGGGAAGGTCTTTTCCCCGATGCCCGCTATGAGTTTTATGATAATGTGATGTACCACAATCCCGAGGATCAGGGAAATGGGAAATTTCTCTACTCTGGATATTATCCGGTTCATGAAAAAGAGAGAGAAAAAGTAAAGATTCTCGAACATGTCATTCCCGATCTAAAATGGCTGATCAATGAGTCTGCCTATTCAGAATATCTGGTTCAATCCTATCTGATAACCTATGATACTTTATTCGTTTTTTATCCCTATGCGGATCTGATTTCCTTTATTCCTCCCGAGAGAAATATTCAGGATAGAACGGGATGGAAAATTATGAATGCTGAAAATAATCCCGATAGAATATCAAAATGGACTCCTCCATATGTAGATACTACGGGAAAGGGATTCATTGTTGATCTTTTATACCCTATTGATAATCAGGATATGATGGAGGCATTTCTCGGAATTGATATAACAATCTCGACACTTAAGAATAAATTTTTTGATAATGTCAGTGAAAAGATGATGCTGATAGATAAAACCACTTCTCAGATAATGGCCATATCAGATGATGCTGTGGACTTTCTTGGAGTGGAAAATGCCGAAGCATTCAGATACTTGGAAATGATTGATAATTCGGAAATAGCCAGACAGGTGATGCCCGATAATCTGGTTCTGGAGAAAACCAGCTCAGAACAGATGGCTGAACTATGGTCTTTGTTAAACGCTAATAAAGATTTTTCTCTATTAATAGACGGTAAAGAACATAGAGTTTATAGAAGGTTAATAGAAGGACCAGATTGGTTCCTGGTACTATTTGAATAAATAAATGAAACTACAGAACAGACTTCAGCTGGCTTTCAGTGCAAATATTATATTACTGATAATAATCAGCTTGATAAATACAGTTTTTATTCTCAATTCCCGCAGAACCTTAGATGATCTCTCTTTAAAAATTTTTACAAGCGAAAAACATATTGATACAATCAGATTTGAAGTTACTCGGATCCATGGAGATATTCTAAGTCGTATCCTTTCCTTTGAAAAAATAAAAACTGATGAAATAACCGATGAATATGCTCTGATTTTTTACAGAGAACTGGAAAATCTGGAAAAGATTTTTCCCGAAGATAAAACACACTTCAATGAAATAAGAAATAAATTCCAGCAATTTTATCTCTTTGGAAAATGGATGTATAATCTTTCGGGACCTGAAGAGTTAAAAGAACATCCTGATTCGATCAGAAAATTCAGTCAGCAGAAAAATAATCTGGTTACTCATATAGATATTATAGTTAATAAGTATGAAGAATATTATCTGGAAACTTTTCGAGAGGTAAACAATAAGGCTTATCTGTCTTTAATAATATCAATTATTGTGGTCATTACAGGAACAGTTTTATCTCTCTTTATATCAATAATTCTATCAAGATCAATAGCACGGCCGATTTTAACCTTAACCGATACGCTCAGAGAAGTGGAAAAGGGTAATTTTGAAGTTCATTCAAATATAAACTCCAATGATGAAATCGGATTAATGTCCAATGCTGTCAATAGAATGTCTGGAGAACTGGGTACCAGCTTTAAAAACCTGACATTTCTAAAATCACTTCTCAACAGTATTCTCGATTCTGTTGATTCCATAGTCATAGCTGTAGATGAAAAGATGAATGTCTCCCACTGGAACCACAATGCAGTCCTCCTGACAGGAATTGAAACGACAAATGCCATAGATAAGGAACTGGATGAGATATTTCCTGAAGAAATTTTAAGCAGAGGTATTGTTCAAACGGCTATTGCAGAAAGCAGACAAAAAGAGATCTTCAAGAAGAGTGTTTTCTATAGAGAAAAGACACATTATTTCAATGTAGCAATCTATCCACATAAAAATCCCGGACTGAATGGTGTAGTTATAGTTATACAAAATGTAACTGAACAAATTCTTATTGAAGAGGTCATGGTCCAAAGTGAGAAAATGCTCTCTGTAGGTGGGCTCGCGGCGGGAATGGCCCATGAAATAAACAATCCGCTTGCGGGAATGATACAGACCGCAAATGTAATGTCGAAAAGACTCGATAATAAATCCTTAATATCCGCCAATATTAAAGCTGCCGAAGAAGCGGGAATAACCATGGAAGGCTTAAGAAAATACATAGTCTCGAGGGGAATTCCCCGAATGATTGAATCAATCAATATGGCGGGACAACAGATAACAGAAATAGTTCATAACATGCTCAGTTTCTCCCGCAGAGATGACAATAGAAGATCCTCTCAGAATATAGAAGAACTTATAGATAAAACTCTGAAGCTGGCAGAAACAGACTACGATATGAAGAAAAATTATGATTTCAGACAAATAAAAATCATTAAGGAATATGAGAAAAATCTGCCACCTATTATATGCGAGAACAGTAAAATTCAGCAGGTCATACTCAATATTCTGCGCAACGGTGCCCAGGCTATGCAATCGGAAAAATCGGACAATCATCAGTTTATCGTCAGGATTAGAAGTATTGAGGAGAGAAATAGAATAACCATTGAAATTGAAGATAATGGACCGGGGATGGATGAAGAAGTCCGAAAAAGAGTATTCGAACCTTTCTTTACGACAAAACCCATTGGGATTGGGACCGGCCTGGGATTGAGTGTCTCTTATTTTATTATAACAGACACTCATAAAGGTGAAATGTTCGTAAAATCCCAAAAAGGCGCTGGTACAACTTTTATAATCAATTTA
>JAEINM010000200.1 GCA_016342385.1 Spirochaetaceae bacterium
AAAATAACTTATGGGAAAATGGTAAGAATTTTGAGTTTTTTTCATTCAGAAAGGGTTAAAGAAAAAGCCGGAATAATCGGTAATCGTGTTTCTTTAGAGAAAGGAACCTATAGAGCGTTAGAGCTTATTCAGAGTTTTTTTCAATGAAATAGAACTTTTTTTCTCCGTATTCATTCCTTAATATTATTAAACTCTCCAAGTACACCGAAAAGGATAATATGGGGCTTCAAACTGATCAATTAATTTTTAACAGAGAAAAACAGGGAATTACAATCTCTATAACAGCAAAAATACTGACTTTAATTGTTTTTATTCTTATGCAGATTTCTCTGAGTCATGACAGTGAGGAACTGAATCTGGTTCTCACCATAGTAGGACCGGCACTTATAATTCTTATCATAGCTTTCTTTATTTTATTGAAAGTGAAGAGAATACATTTTATCGGAGCTTTGTCTCTTCTTATCGATATTGCCATTATCACTGTACTCCCTTTTATCTGGTATAACTCTGTGGGAGGGGAAGCCCTTATTCCCCGGACCTATCTCCTAAAAACAGCCATACCCTATATTGTTTATTTGCTCATGGTGGTGAATACACTGACTATCAGGCCCGTATATCCGCTTATATTGTCAATTTCTGCTACGGGATATTTTATTTTTCTCTTTGTATATGCTGCTCAGGATCCCCGCTTTCAGATCACTCATAATATGGTAGAATCCCTCATGGGACCGGCGACAAGCATTTATCTCTATTCAGCTTTTGTCGTCATGATTTTTTTCACCGGGATAGTTCTGGCATTTCTGGCCTGGCAGGCTAGAAAAACCATCATTCAATCGGCCGTCAGTGAAGTCCAGAACAACCAGTTAAGCCGGTATTTCTCTCCCAATGTGGCTGAGGAAATTATGAATGAAGAGGAATCTTTCTTTAAACCCGGTGGAAAATCACAGGAGGTCGCCGTATTTTTCAGTGATATACGGGGATTCACCAGAATAAGTGAAGAATATCCGGCAAACGAGGTTTTCGATCTGCTAACCGATTATCACAGCTTTATGGCTTCTATACTATTCAAATATGGAGGGACTCTGGATAAGTTTATGGGTGACGGAATTCTGGCTACATTCGGGACCCCCTATTCTACAGCTGATGATGCAGAGAATGCTTTGCAGGCGGCCGTTGAAATGCGCGAGGCTCTGGAGACATTTAATGAAAAGAGGAAAAATCAGGGGCTTTTTACCATCGAGCACGGAATCGGGATACATTATGGCCCGGTTATTGTGGGGAATATCGGTATGAAAGACCGTTTGGAATACACAGTTATCGGAGACACGGTCAATATAGCCAGTCGTGTAGAGAGTGCCTGTAAGCCTTTAAATGAGGATATTCTGATAACTGAGAGTATAGTCGATAAACTGCCTGTGGGATTTGTTTTGAAAAAGCTGAAAAGAGTGCGTTTTAAAAATAAATCGGAACCCTTCCAGCTCTATGGAGTTGCAGAGAATTAATCACTTCTATATCCACACATCTCCCCGGTGTTTAATTCAACAGAACTATCTCTGAAGTCTATTCTCATAGAACCATCAATGACTATGAATACTTCGTCGGTCTCTTTATGATTATGCCATGTGAAATCTCCCTGAATATGGACGATTAATTCTGGAAGATTCTATAAAATTTTACAAGGATTTTTAACTCCCCCCTATTTCAAATGTCAATGTCTTAGTAAATCCGTTATTCAAGTCTTCTATACTTATGACACAGGTTTCTCCCACTTCTCCTGCCGATGTCAGAATGTAGTTTGAAGTATCTGTTGGATTCTCATTTATATTTACGACCTGCCCGCCGCAGCTGCTGGAGATCAGATAGTCAGGATTCTGAGGCACATCCCCGGAGGAGGATAAATAGACATGTAAATCCAAACTGTATTCTCCGCCGGCATTCAGGTTGATAGATTCTATTCCATCGGGATTTATCTGGCTGTCATTGACTATTATCCCGGGACGGACAGAATAGAAATCCCCGCTGTTGAAGGAGGTTTCGATCTTACCATTGGGTGAATCATTTGTATTGTCCTTAATATACAGTGTCAGGTCATGAGAACTGTTCCCTCTCCTGGGACTAAGATAATCGAGCCAGTAAAAGCTGTTGGCATAATCTGTGATCCCTCTCTGGATTTCCTGGAATTTATCAGCCAGATCATCGTAATCACTTATGGCGTAATTTCCCCCATTACCAAGCTGCTCCAGTACGGACGGTTCTATCTCATCACCCACTCCGACGGTAATAATTTTCTTCTCGCCTCTTGCGGTTAGAGCCTCACTTAATGTGGATGTACCCTGGGTATCACTTCCATCTGTCAGTAGAACAAGAAATCCCTGAGAGATTCTGCAGAGGGAATAATTATCTGTCCAGTTGGACAATCCCTCCTGAATCGAACCGTAGAGGTTAGTGGAATTGTACCCTTGATCAATCGAATCTATTGCCGAATTCAGCTCAGAAACATTATTGGAAAATTCAGAGATGAGTTTAGTATAAGAATCAGAGAAGGAATAAATCAGAAAATACTGGTTTCCCGTAGAACCATCTCCATAAGTGCCATTTGAGTTATCCGACAATTTAATCAATTCTTTTGCCCCCTCTTTTATATCATTTAAACTTGTCCCGACACTGGCGCTGTTATCGAGCATGATGACTGTGTAGAGGGAGTAGGGGATCTCATCGCGTTTCCGTATGCGCATGGCCGATTCCGTGGGTGAGACTTCCTCTCCATCCTCCTGTACGCCAAAATTCACAGTCCCTAAGGAGGATACAGCCATATCTGAGCTATTGGTAACCTGGAACATAATATTCACGTAACTGGGAGATGCTGTTGCAATCTCTCCTTGGGGAGTCAGTATATAGTAATCCGCCAGGGCATTGGATGTAGGAGTTGATGTTATGGTTACTCCAGATGATATTAAACCGGTATAATCCACGGAATGAATGGTAAAGGAGTACTCAGTTTCATTGATAAGATTGTTTATTTCATAGATTTCAATACCTGTATCAATTTCAATCGGCATAAAATCACCGGGATTGTATTCTAAAAGCAGATAATCCGCATTATGGGGATCTCTCCAGGTCAGAGTCACTCTCCCGTTTCCCGGCAGGGCTGTAAAAGCGGAGGGATCTCCAGCACCTCTGTCTGAAAAATAAGGCGTATGGGGACCATGGCATCCCGAAAGAAGGAATACCAATAGAGCTGTCATTAAAAAGGCTCTGAATAATTGCCGTTTCATTTTTATTTCTCCTACATGCTTAAAAAGGGTAAGTGAATTACCTCATTATGCTTTTAAACACCGGGAAATATGACAACTGTTACCTTATATTATGCGCAGGGCGAATTTCGGACAGGCCGGGATACAGTATCCGCAGAGAATACAGTTTTCTTCAGATACAAGGGCTTTTCCCTCTTTTACAAAAATAGCTGATTGCTCACAGGTTTTCTCACATTCTCCACATCCGATGCAGAGATTATTAAAAACAAACAGTCTTTTCTCTATTGTACTCAGTCGGTAACTCAGTTCCTCTGAAACGGCCTGGTCTGTAAAAACCCGGATATTCATTTCTACTTCTTCTTCTGATGTCATCCCCAAAGCGACAGCATCGACCAGAGGATTATCCTTCACCCATTTAAGGGCTTCTTCCGCCATCCCCTTCAGGTAACCGCCGCCCAGAGGTTTCATGGCGTAAAAACGGGCCCCTCTTTTTTTAATTTCCTTTATGACTTTAATCTGATCATCGAGAGTTCCGTCGGTCAGTCCGGTTCCCTTTTTATTAAACATAAGATGGTACCATTCCAGCCGTTCATCTCCAGAGAGAATTCCGGCACAGATTGTAGAATGTGTTGAAATTCCCAGGGCACCGATTTTCCCAAGCCTTTTGGCTTCAGTCAGAGCATTTAATGCTCCGGATCTATCGAGAAAGTCCTCAGGCGAACGGACCGCATGAAGGAGAAACAGATCTATGTAGGTAATATTCATCTCATCCATAGCCTCATTTATAGCCTCTTCCATCTCTTTGTAGGTTTTGCAGAGGGATTTTGTAGAGATAACCAGTTCATCCCGGTTGATTCCCGATTGTTCGATTCCAATTCGCACATGGGGATAAGAGCCGTACATCTGGGCTGTGTCTATCCATCTCAGTCCTTTTTTCAGAGCATAAGCTATGATTTTACCACCTTCCTCAGCAGGCATATTTCTCTGGAGAGGCGCCATTGTCAGGGATCCGAAAATCAATTGCGGGACTTCTTTGCCTAAAAATTGAATCATTTTAAAATTCATGGATTATTCCTTATGAGGTATTGGAGAATTTATAGTCTTATAATAAAAAAAGTCTACAAAAAATACAATTCTGCATTATATTATAAATACAGATTTTCCCGGTTTTAAAACTTTAACTATAAAGGAGATAACTATGGGTGACAAAGGAAAAAAAGATAAGGGTCAGAAAGATAAACCCAAAGAAGCGCAACATACTCTAAAAGAGAAAAGAAAAATCAAAAAAGACAAAAAGAAAACATGATATCATACAGGGACCTTCCGGTCCCTGTTTTAAATTAGTACAATTATTTTTTATAAGATCTCCTTTTTTACTGATACATTCTTGAAATATTGATGGAGAAAGTAAAACCCCAGAATGCAGAGGAGAATCCCTGTTAAATCAAGCCAGAAGGGCTGTAATTCAAACTGATCTGGAGGATTTATTTCCATTGCAAAATATCTGACAGATATAAGAGCCATCAGATTGTTGAGTGTATGCCCCAGAATCGGCAGGATGATGGATTCTGTTTTTACAGCGATCCAGCCGAAGATCAGTCCCAGAAGAAAAGCTGTGAGGAATTGCCAGGGATTGAGGTGAACCAGACCAAATAAGAGGCTGGAGATAAAAATACTTTTATGGGGAGAATAATGCCTTTTCAGGCCGAAAAGAATAAATCCTCTAAACAGAATCTCTTCACAGACGGCGGGAATAATCACTATGAGAAGTAGGGATAGTAATAGGGAATCGAGAGTAAAGGCCTGATTGAAAATATCGACGAGAAATGATGGCATCGGCAGAATAAAGTATAAGAGGTAATTGATTTCTGAAAAAACCAGAGTGGCTCCGCTGAAAAGGACAAGAAATAGAAAAATAACAGTAGGATTCAATTTCTGCCATTGGAAAAAGTGGACTTTTTTCACATAAGATTTCTTTATGAGATATTTGATCATGAGTATGTAGACTGTCATCAGGCACAGAATGAACACAATATTTCCCATCGTTTCTGAAAGGACAATACCGGTCACCGATAATCCATATAACAAGACTTCGGTTAGAATCCCGGAAAGAAGATGAAGTCCTGTAAAAGCCAGGCAGAGATGTATGACATTTTTTATTGAGGGATAGTCTTTGTTCTGCATAATGGGTTTACTCTAGAACTGTGTGACAGAAAAATCAATAAAAATATTAGAGCCCTCCCAGAGGATATACACCGGGCAGGGGATAAATTATTTTACAGTCAGAATCTCACAGCCCTTTTCCGTCACTGCTATTGTATGCTCAAAATGACAGGAAGGCTGCTTATCTATTGTTTCGACAGTCCAGTCATCACTGAGGACTCTCACATCATCTCTCCCCAGGTTGATCATCGGTTCTATGGTTATAACCATATTTTCCTTTAATCTCTGCCTGTAGCGGGATGAATAATAATTCAGTACAGTTGGTTCTTCATGAATATCATAGCCCACACCATGACCGCAGAAATCCCGGACTATACCATATTCGAATGATTTAATGTACTCTTCAATAACCCTGCCTATTTCATTGACTCTCATTCCTGAATGAACAGTATCAATTCCAAGGTACAGGGCCTTCTCTGTTCTTTCCAGTAGAAGTTTCTCCTTCTTACCAATAGTCCCTACGGCAAAAGTCCTGGCAGAATCAGTCATCAGGCCTTTCAGGCTGATTGTACAGTCCAGACCGACGATATCTCCTTCTTTCAGTTTTCTCTTTGAAGGGATTCCGTGAATGACCTGTTCGTTTATTGAAACACAAAGGGTTGATGGAAATCCCTTATAGCCTTTCTGTTCGGGTACGGCATTGTTCTTTAATAGAAAATTTTCCGCCAGCTTATCCAGCTCCAGACCGGAGATCCCCGGCTGAACATAGGGTTCCAGGTAATCGTACATCAGAGCCAGGAGAGTGCCGCACTCTCTCATCACTTGTATTTCATCATCCGATTTTATATATATCATATTCTCATCCTATAGTGCTTTCCAATTCTTGACATGGACTTAAGATTAAACTTCTTTGTAGTACTTATGAAGTATTATACTTTTTTTTTAAACCTGGATCAGAAAAAAACCGGGGTTATATTAAAAAAATAGAGCAGCCACAAGAATATGACCGCATAAACCTTCTGCGGTCATATTGATATGGTCAGAACTATTTCATTTGTGAAAGTAATTCGGGATACCGTTCTTCCAGATCCCGGACTTTCGGTATATCCCAATATACAATGTAGGGATGATTGGGATTCAACTTCATGAAGTTCTGATGGTAGGCTTCAGCGGGGTAAAAGGCATCCAGTTTTTCCAGTTGAGTCACGATGGGCTTGCTGTATCTCTTTTTCATTTCCAGTTCTTTTATGTATTTTTCTGTTTTCATTTTTTGAGTTTCATCTATATAAAAGACAGCCGACCTGTATTCTGTTCCCACATCGGGTCCCTGGTAATTTAGTTCTGTGGGATTATGAGCCACTAGAAAAAATATTTCCAGTAATTTCTCATAACTGATCTGAGAGGGGTCATACACTATCCGGACTGCTTCGGCATGTCTTGTTTTGCCCGATCCAACCAGATTATACCGGGCTGTTTCAGCAGATCCTCCGGAATATCCTGAGACAACATCCTCAACACCTTCCAGACGCTCAAACACTCCTTCTACCCCCCAGAAGCATCCGCCGGCAAATACAGCCGTTTCAGTTTCTCCTATAAAAAACTCCCCCATTTCATTTGATTCGAAATCGTGAGATTCTGCTTTCCCTGAACCGGATATGAGGGAAACTGCTCCCGCCAGCAGCAGTAAGGTGGTTATCATTTTTATATATTTCATCTTTTTTTCCTTATTATTCCATTTCAAATAGGTTCAGGTACTGGCCATAACCCTCTTTTTCAAGATCTTCCACTGGAATAAAGCGAAGAGATGCAGAGTTTATGCAGTATCTTAAACCCGTGGGCTCAGGCCCGTCATTGAACAGATGCCCCAGATGGGAATCGGCGTATAAGCTCCTCACTTCTATTCGGA
>JAEINM010000201.1 GCA_016342385.1 Spirochaetaceae bacterium
TCTCCGTCAGACTGACAGATTCTAACACCAGAGCCATTGAACGTCTGGTTCATGATATTAAACCACAGCTGGAAACACTTTTTGATGATAGTATAAAAATTGGTTATGCTGGTGATTATCTGCGGTTGAGGAATGGCCGGGTTATAGTGGAGAGTCAGATTCTCAGTCTGACAACAACAATTGTCATAATTCTCATAGTCCTTTCCATACTATTCCGGTCCTTCATTTCCGGCTTTATTGTTTCCCTTCCCGTATTGATAGCCGTCTTGTTTAATTTTGCCGTTATGTGGCTCTTCAAAGTCTCACTCAATCCGGCCACTTCCATAATAGCGGCCGTTGGACTGGGAGTCGGTGTTGATTATTCCATACATTTGTTCTCCCGCTTTCAGATTCTCCTGAAGAAAACAGGCCATTTCTACGACAGCTTGTTAAACAGTGTGACCGAAACTGCTAGAGGGATTCTTTCCAATGCTCTTTCTGTGGGATTCGGGTTTCTGGTTCTCCTTCTCTCTGCTTATAGAATTATTAATGATATGGGTTGGATAATCGCCCTGTCCATGCTGACCACTTCGGCCTCTACCCTGATCCTTCTTCCTATTCTCATTTCTCTGAAGGGAAAGGTCGGGGAGGGTAAATGGCAAAAAGCGAATCTAGGGAAAACAATACAAAAGGAAAAGAAAGATATAGTTTATTGAATGTAAAACACATATTATAGTAGTCGGTGTACTGCTTTGTCTGTATTCAGAAATTAGAAACATAAAAGCATAATCCTTTTATAGACTGGTTTAGCTTGTGTGAAAAACTTATATGTAGAATTTTATAGGCAATGGTATATCTGAAAGGTGGAATCCTGTATGGAAAGATGTATTTGGAAAAGAGGATTCGCGGCGTTGGCGGTCATATTGCTATATGCGGCGGGCCTATGGGCAGAAGATCCACTATTGATTGTAACAGCTCCGTGGCCCCCTTATGCCATAGACATTGACAGGAACATCTCAGGAATAGATGTTGAGATAACACAGGCGGTATTTCATCAGTTAGGAATGTCTGTGAATATCCGAATGTATCCCTGGAAAAGGTGTCTGCTGATGATTGAGAATCAGAACGCCGATGCTATTCTCGATGTGAGTATTACCCCGGAACGACATGAATTTATGTATTTTCCAAAGGAACCTATTTCCGAAGGTACTACGGTTTTCTTTATCAAAGCCGGCCGCACAATACCATTTACGAATCTGGAAGATTTAAACACATTAAGAGTTGGTGCGGTTTTAGGTTATAGCTACTGCGATGACATCGATCAATCACTTTTTATGGAACGGTCAGAACGAGTTTCTTCCTTAGAGCAGAATTTCAAAAAATTGATGACAGATCGCCTTGATGTGGTCGTTGAAGTTGATGCTGTCGGCTATTATGTGGCATATCAAATGGGTATTTCAGCCCATATTGACATCATTCCTCAGGCCTTATATTGTCAAGGCGGGAATTATTTAGCTTTCTCTCACAAGCAGAATTATAATCTACTCGCCACTCAATTTAGTCAGGCATTAGAGACGTTTAAAACCACCGATGAGTATAAGAACATTTTAAAAGCATATGGAAGAGATGTGGAATAAAGATGAATAATAGCTTTTAATGTCAGATAGGAAATAGATTATTAAAAAAATTCCATGAAATAAATGAAGAAGAAGCAGGATTTGAAAGAGAAGGTCACTTGACTGTGGACTACTTGTGAAGAGTTCCTGGAGATTAACCGGAGATTCACATTCTGTCCTGCTCCGTGAGAAAAAATTAACCATGTGGATTCGGGATTTTGGTGATTCTTTAATGCCCGGTTATCATTCGGAGGTATAAGATGAAAAAACAGGCAAAAATCCTGATACCCTCATATGCAGAAGATTTTACATGTATCGGAGGTGAATGCGAAGACAGTTGTTGTATTGGCTGGGATATCGATATAGATAAAATCACATTTCGGAAATACTTCCGTACGAAAAATGCCGAGATGAAAAAGAAGTTTGTAAAGCATATTTACAGAAATGAAGAAAGCGACTGCTATGATGTTGATTACGGCAGAGTGGCCATAAACGATGCAAAGTGGTGCCCTTTTTTAGATAAGGATAAATATTGTGAAATTTATCGGAATCTCGGAGAAGATTACCTGTCCAATGTCTGTTATTCCTTTCCCAGAGTCTATAATATCTTAAACGGAAACTATGAACTTTCTCTCTATATGTCCTGCCCCGAGGCTGTGAGAAAATTGCTTTCGAGCAGAGACCCTATCACCTTTATTGAACGACAGATGCCGGAGGTTAAGCATATTATTCATAGCGCTGTGGATACAGGGGAGAAACGTTGGAATAAATCACATATTCGTAAACTACCTCAGCTGCGATCTCTTTCCATAGAGACTATTCAAGATAGATCTTGTGGGATAAATGAAAGATTATTAAATCTGGGAAGAAAGCTGGAAAACATCGCTCAAAGAGATCCAACCCACCATGATCCTATTAGAATAAAAAGCAGATATGCCTTCCGAATAGAATATTTCAGATATGTTATTGAGTCATTAGGTGTTTTCGATGAAATTGACAGTCCTGTTTTTGCCTCATTCACCAGTTTGCTTATGGAAGGATTTGAATTGTCACATGAGAAATCCCTGGAGTCTAAGGCCGACTTATACAGAGAGGTTGTTGAGACTGTGGTCAAACCGTTCACAGAGGAGAATGGCTATGTTTTTGAACACTATCTGGTAAATTCCATTTATCAGGATAATTTCCCCTTTTCGGAAAATCAGGATATGTTCGATGGTTATGTCATGTTAGTCGTGCGATTTGCCCTGGTGCAATTCTATCTGGCGGGAATTGCGGCGAGAAATAGAACACTGACAGTAGACGATGTCGCTCAGATGATTCAGATCCATACTAAAATCATTAACCATCACAAAACCTTCATACTCAATCTATTACAGGAGATTAAACGCAAGCAATTTGACAATATGGAATTCATATCACTATTGCTGGAATAGAGAGGCAATAATGACTTTCTGATTCTGATCATTTACTCCCGGGTGTTCATTCTCAATCTATTCTCTGAAATTATTTCTGCACATATCAATAATCTCTTCTCTTCTATCTACGCCTAGTTTATCTCTTATATGACGGAAATGACTTTTTACAGTGTGAAATGAAATTCCCAGGCGCTTTGCAAGTTCCGCTTCTGTTTCTCTATACATGATCAGAGTTTCAATTGTTTTTTTTTCCGGTTCAGTTATTCCATAGGAATCTAAATCAATAGGTGCTGTTAAAGCTTGAACTTGTGCATCTAATAAACTCATTTTTTTTGCCAGAATCTCTTTTTGATTCTCTATTTTTTTTAATCTTTCTCTAGAGGATTGGGTTTTTAGTATATAGGCCTTTATTTCATCAGAATAAATTATGTATGTGACAAAAATAAATAGACTCAAATAGGCAATTGCGTCTATCCCAATTACCCACTTATCAGCGCTTTTACCTACTTGAGCTGAATACTCAACAAGTGCAAAAGTGAGCAGAATTATTGAGCTCACTTTTGCCTTTAAATAATCTTTAAAAAATCCATATTTAAAAGACATAAAAGCAGAGATTAAAAACAATCCCAATCCATATATAGAATCGTAGTCATCCAAAATGGATAGAATCCCTGTAAAAACGACAACTAAAACCTGGAAGGTTCTCAAAACATTATTATTAAATAATCCAGATATAAAAACAATTAGAGATAAAACAATTAGCACAATCACAGCCTGTTGTAAAAATGCCCCTTTATTTCCTAATCTTGGAATACTTGTAATAAAATTAATTAATGCTACAAACAAACCTGTTGCCGAGATGGCATATGATAATTTCCTCTGGACTATATAAATTCTTTCATTTGCCAGTGTTCCAGAACCCCCATGTACCAAAGTGCATCATATTATCCATCTCCGTGCAGGGAACTTTTTCAATGGCAGCAACAAGGCTTTGTTTCGTCATTGTATAATCCCAGGCCCCTGATAAAATGGGATTGTATTTTCCAGTCATTCTATCCTCTTCCAGATCATGCTGATGATCCTCAAGGGATATGAGAGCAAGAAGATTCATTCCTTTTTCAATAATTGTCCTTTTTCCACCTTTAAATTGACTAATAGGCTCCAACCTCTTAAAGGGAGAGATATCATCTTCTTTCCTGTGAGCGTAGAGGGATTTAGTCGAGGGACTAATTGATTCAATATAGATGCCCAGATGTTTTAGCGCCGTTTTTTCCGGATTTCTGCATTCTGCCAAATAGGGAATACAGGCAATTACTTTTGCTACCCAGTTACCTCGCAGTTTTTCCAGTTCACTTTTATCCAGTGTAAATAATCGCGCAACGTCCCAGGTTAAACAATTCCACATCTTCTCAGTTAGTTTCATACTTATCCCCTTTACCTTATTGTATTCCTTTTATATATTCCCATAGTTATTCCTAGAATCCCAATTTTCAAGAAGAAAAAACCGGTCATTAAATTTTAGAAAAAAACAGAAATTATATAAATGATACTTAATATTAATGCATAGTACTATAAATGCTGCAATACACCAAAGTGTGTTGAAGAATTTTTCAGAAAAGATAAGATTATTAACCGATTAGTATTTCTGGAAATGAGAGGAAAATATGACGATAACAGTGAATCAAAGTCAAGATAAAATTCTAAGGGCTATTCAACTTTTATACACTGAGAAGTTGCTGATACCCGAATTTAATGAATATGGAATACGTCAATGGTGTGGAATGGAGAACACTATTGAAATACTGCGTAAAGCCCTGAATGGAGAGTCCTTTAGTATTAAGGAGACAACTAAAACAACATTGACTGAATTAGACTCCATTAGCTGGTTAAATGGAGAAGACTCTGATTTTAAATTAATTTTTAATTACAGCTATTATTAGAATAATATACATTCGATCAAAAAGCTTTCTAAAAAAAATATGATCATGGAGGAGGTTTAAATGATTGATACAGAACTCATCGCATTATATAAAAGCGAAGCTACGCTGGAACGCCAGATTCTGGCATATAAAGGAATAATATCGGAACTGGAAAATAAACCATTTATGGGTAATCATACCGATTGTCTAAGAGCTATAAAAAAAGAGTTGATTAAATGTACAAAGCTATATGACAAAAGCTTATCGGAAGATAAGAAAAACAGCATGATGAAGCATTTCTCCAGGAGAACTAAAGAGAGAATCTAAGAAAGGGTCCTCTAGTTTATTGATCTTTGAGTCCTTCCAATAATTGTATTATAATATGAATGGTGTGTATTATAAGCCAACACCAGGAGAGCATATTATATCATTTATGAAAAATACATCCAGACGACTCCGAATTGCATTAATAACCCCCTTTCTCAGCGGTTATTATCTTGGGGAAATGGCAAATCAGATACGCTGTCTTTCTACGGAACTGGATTTTGATTTAGTAACTATTCAAACAAGAGATTTTAATGTCTATGATATACCGCTGGCTCTACACAATATTGATGGTGTTATATTATTAATTGATGCTGTTAGACCCGTACTGGCAAAGGAAATAATCAGGCTGGGAATACCCGTTATATCGATCGGGAAAGATTATTTCCCTCTGGAGATGGAAGTTGTCCTGATAGACAATAAAATGGGTGTATATCAGGCGATGCATCATTTATCAGAATTAGGTCATAAAAAAATAGGGTTTTCAGGAGATGTCAGCATTTATGATATACGGCTCAGGTATAATGCCTATCTTCAGTACCTGGAAGAATCACATCTGGAACATGATCTTCAGACAATTTTCAGTACAGATGATTCTTTTTTCCGTGGAGGCTTTGAAACAGCAGAGGCATTTCTGGAAAGGGGAAGGCCTTGTACTGCTATAGTATTCAGTACAGATCTCAATGCCATAGGTTTTCAGGAACGGATATTATCTGAAGGCTTGAGAATCCCTGAAGATATTGCCATTGTAGGATTTGATAATATCTATCTCACAAAATTGAAAACACCTCAGTTGACGACAATTGATCAGAATCTGACAGAATTAACTGAATATGCTGTAAATCGTATATTGAAGACCATAGAGGGTGATGATTTTATTAAAAGTCCGAAAATATTACCCTGTCATCTCGTAATACGGGGATCTACGACAGAAAAAATAATAAACAGATCTCGGGAAACTGATTTAACCAGGACAGTCACGACCGATTTTGTGGAAGGTATATTGGCTAATAATTATGAGGCTGTTAAATCAGTTGTCAGATCAAATTTTAAATCAATATACAGTCTGACTCCTCTTTTTGGACCTTTTATGCAATGGGGCTGTTATGCAAAGTGGAATAGTGAGGGTAATCCGGAAGATCTTGTGATTGATCAGATTTATTTTGATTCCTGTAAAAAAAGGACAGATCTTCCTTCTAAAGGTGATATTTTTAATCAGAGGAATTTCCCTCCCCATGCACTTTATAACTTATGTGATGAAAAGAATCATCTTGTTACCATATTGCCCATTTCAGTGGAGAACAAAAAGAGGGGAATCCTGGTAATGGTTGGAAAAGCTGAAGAAGAAGAGTCTTATGGCAATTATTCCATGTTTACCAATTACCTGGATCTTCTGGCCTTCGGTATGGAAAAAGAAACCCTGCTCAATGAAGTTCTCATAAGAGAGCAGACAACAAAAAGTCTGGCTGAAGAACTTGAAATAATATCGAATAACGCTACAGATGGGATCTGGATCTGGGATTTGAAATCAAATCTTATAGAATGGAATCTCCGGGCCATAAACATGCTGGGATTTACAGAAGAGATCGATATAAAAGCTATGAAAAACATCCCTTTTTATGAAAGGATTCATCCCGAAGAGGTTGAAGAAGTAAAAGCAAAGATTCAGGCACATCTGAATCACGGAATCCCTCTCCGTGGAGAATTCAGAATGAAGACAAAGGATAATGAATATATCTGGATTTATACAAGTGGTGAAGCTGTCCTGGATATGCAGGGGATTCCTACCCGCATTATTGGTTCTGTCTCTGACGTCTCCGAGAGACATAGACAGCAGGAAAAAATAAAATACATGGCTTTTTATGACAGCCTTACAGGTCTACCAAACAGAGCTATGATAAGGGAAAAGCTCCTCTCACATATTAGTGAAAAGGTAGGGGGAAAGCTCGCTGTTATGCTGTTGGATCTGGATCGTTTTAAGTATATAAATGACAGCTATGGTCATGACGCAGGTGACAGGCTTTTAAAGCACACTTCGGAAATGATATCCTCTG
>JAEINM010000202.1 GCA_016342385.1 Spirochaetaceae bacterium
TCCCGCTTACCGCAACATCACCGGCATTATAAATCTGAGCGGTATTATTATTCCCGGCATTGCTTACATAAACAATCCTGGAATCACTGTAATTTGAAGAGTCTTGGAACATAAGTTGTAAGTCAGTCCAGCCGTCATTTGACATAGGCAGGCCTGTAAACTCATGTATTTGAGCGTAAGAATTATTTAGGTTTGTGCTTAAAAACAGCATTATGAATGCAATGTAAAATGGATTAATTTTAATAAATTTCATATACCCTCCGAATCGATAAACTTTTATTCTTTGTAAAAATTATTTCTTAACCTAATTCTTGAATAACATACCACAAATTTAAAATTTAACACGAAGTAACGGGTATTATTCAGTAAAGTTGATCGTATATTCAACAAATTCGGAGAATATTCACATTATTATTTACGGTATCTAGCCCTCAACCGGCTAATTTCAGCACGAAATCCTAATTGATCATGGCTGAAACCATTCATCGTGCGTCGCATAGTAATCGGTATGCGTAGAAGTCTGGTTTTATTCGATCCAGGAAAATTTGTTCCCTCTTCAACCGTGCACGCATATTCATAACCTGTTTCAAGAACTGTTTTTTCGACTGTTTTAGTATAATTTCCATTGGGATAGCAAAAACCTTTTATTGGAGATCCTATCCATGATTCAAGTTGTTTCGATGATTCATCCAATTCGGTTTTTAAACTGGATTCATCAAGCTGTGATACTATCTGGTGAGATACAGTATGCGAAGCTATTTCGTGATTTTTTTTATGCAAAGCTCTTATCTGGTCTACTGTCATTGGCTGATAATTATTAAAATTTAGGAGGGATGGATTAATGGATTCAGCTCTTTCAATAATTTTCATCCTGATGGACGGTTTGATTGTTTTAAGCTTCTCCATCCAGGTGGAAAGACCGTCGGTTATTGTAAAATCTGTTGAAAGTCCTTTCATTTCCTCTTGTATCTGAAGCAATAATTCAGTTTTATTCTCATATGTAAATTTTGACCATATAAGTGCAGCTCTGTCAAACCACTGAGGTTCTTTATTAGCGACAAAACCAGTCGTTATAAAAAATGTACCTCGAAGATTCAGTTTATCCATTATAGGAGCCGCATGTTCATAATTATCTAGATACCCGTCATCAAAGGTTACTGAAACTAATGATTTTTCTAGCTTCTCTCCTTTTTCCAGCCTTTCTACAGCTTCAATTACCGGAAGAACAGTATGATGCGAGAAAAGCCACTTCATTTGTAGCTCGAATACATCCAGTGGAACGACAAGAGAGGAAAGAGGGTAGTCAATACATTCTTTAAGTGGAAGAACTCTGTGATACATGAGGATCGTTAATCCATTGTGCATTTTTTTTTCTGACTGTCTCAATAAACCGAAAATCTGAGCAAAAAGATCCAGTCCAGATCTGAGATGGTGTTTCATTCGTGTGATAAGATTATTCATACTTTTTTTTACGTTCCATATCTTTTATGATTTTCCCCGGAAATTTAAGAACTGGTTTTAATATGGATTGTCGACTCCATGATTCCACCCTATTTTTTAGATCAATAGTACGATTTGTTATTGAAGGGATTTTGATACATCCTTCGGCAACTGGGATCCCGCCAGTCATTACCCTTTTTTTATATAGGGAAAGTCCTTTCCCGAGATCGATATATTTGATACCTTTTTCGGAGGCATCACTTATCATTTCGTTTAGAAGAATAGAACCAGGTGAAAACTCTTCGAAATCGTGATTATACGCGGGAAACCATGAATGCCAGACTTGCTTTGAATACATGACAAAATGAACTGCTGCTAGTCTTTCTCCTGCATAAAGACTAGCTAGCATTCCACCAAAAAAAGGATTTTTCTTAGAGTGGATATTATTGATAAAATCTACACACCATTTATTTGAAAAAATATCTACAGTTCCGGTTCTCTGGCATTGTTCCGATTTCCAATTCATCATCTGTTGTAAAATATTTTTCTGTGGTGTATGCGCAATATAAGTCAGTTTCCCGATTTGTTCTTCCATTTTTTTCCGCTTCCGAAGAACTTCCTTATACTGTTTACGCTCAGATTTCCCCAGTGATGCTACATAGTATTCAATTCCCTTATTTACTTCGATAATAGGAGAGTCCGAAACAGCAGTATGATAGGGACTGAATTCGGATTGCTCAGCCAGAAGATGATCAAATTCCCATCGGATAATTTTACACTTATGCATAAAAGTTTCAACATTCCACTTTACATCCGGTTCCGCAATTATTCCATGATAATCTGATAGTCCCAGACCCACCGGTCGTGCTATACCATGACTATTCTTATGAAATGGGAAAAATCCCTTTATTCTACCCTCATCTTCCAGGAGACCGATGTATACATCATTGCGAACTGCTGAAACAGCCTCAGTATATTCATGACAAAAATAAGGACTTATCAACGATTCTGATAACTCTTGGATTTCAGACCACCGGGTAATCATATCCTGTGATATATCCTTGGCGGGAATTATGGAATATTTCATTTAATACAACCTCTCGGATTTTTTGCTATAGACTAAAGTTTAAGATGATTCAGACGCCTTTTAAGTGAATCTAAATTCATATTTTGATGAATAGGAAAACATACAAGACGCTCCCATAAACGCATGGCATTTTTGTTTTCCTTTACAATCTCCATCGGCAGAGTTGGCCACGAGTGAATATCCACTCCACAGCGGTGACCACGTTCAAACCACTGTAAACTATTATCCAATGAAGATGAATATGCTGGAAAAATTAATGGCATAGCTTCAGGAGACAGAGTGGGAAATACAGGGGTTAAACCTTGAGTAATAGCCCACCGTTGCCATAAATGGTAAATCTCTTGCCTTATTTCCCTAATCTTTTCCAGATTAATGGATTCTAGATATTTATGACTATTATTGTCCATGGCATAATCTTTTTCAATATGGGGATCTCTGAAATGACTTTGTGATCCATAGGGAGGACTTGGTCCTTTTCTCTTATTATATTCATGTATATTTCTTCGCTTTTCCAGTATTTGCTTGAAAGGTGAAAACTGTTTTAGTTTTTGTTGTAGATTTCTATTTGATGATATTGTAGCTGAAGGCCTCAGAATCAAAGTACTTAGGTCTGGAGTTTTGTTATTCGAAAGATATAAGTATGAGCCATTACTTATGGGGAAACTTTTTCTTGGCGAACAGAAACCAATATCTCCAATTGTGCCTAATAGTCTATTATGGTATTTTGCACCAAATCCATGAGCATTATCCTCAATCAATAAAAGTGAATGGGTGTTACATAATTCCAAGAATTTGTCTACTGGTTGTGGATTTCCAAAATAATGAACGATTAATAATGCAATCGTAGATGTATTTACTAATTTTTCAAGCTTATTCCATTCCGGCTCAAGAGCCGAGTTTACAGGATAGTATCGTGGTATAATATTTAAATCCAGAAGTGGTTCTATAGCCGATTCACAAATAAAATCCGGAACAAGAAGTTCATCACCTTCTTTGAAATCAATTGTTTTCAAGCCGTATTTCAATGCTGTTCTCGAATAGGCGAATTTGTATGGTGACGTTAAATTTTCAGCCATTTGCTGAACGGGAGAATCTGTGTTATTGAGGGGACATCTGCTAAAAACAATTGATTCTTCACCTTTTGTACGTAGTGCTTTGCTCATAGAATTCCTTTAAATTAATTTTAATCCGGAAATACTGGCAGCTTGAAGAAGGGAGAACGAAATCGGTTACTTATCTTTTTATATGATTTACCCCGTAGAGTATTTATTAAAAACCGGACTAACATCATTACAAGTTCTCCTGCTTCCGCGGTTATAGCCAAGGGGTAACCAAAGTGTTTGATCAAATAATAAAATCGGCTTCTATAATAGTGTTCGGATATTGTACCTTCCATCATAGGAGCCTTGGTTAATTTGGCAGAAGCCGCATTTACATGCTGACATACAGCCTCTCCAACAGTCCAGATTTTCCACCCCTTTTTCGATGCTCTATATATTAAATCCGTTTCTTCAAAATATAGAAATATCTGAGGATCAAATGCATTAATCTCTTTAATCATACTCATCCTTAGAAACATTACCGAACCGCAGATCCAGTCTGTTTCCATAGGTTTTTCTCCGGGTTTTACTATTCGCTGACCTTTTGAAGACCAGTTGGGTAATACTGGTTTCAGCATAATTTTCCATGGATTTGAAAGACTGCCAGCTCTTTGGAGCTCTCCTGATGCTTCAATTACGGCGGGTCCGCAAATCCCGGTTTCTGGGTTTTTTTTCATAAAATTATACATAACAGTCAATGATTTTTTATCAATGACAGCGTCGGGATTTAATAAAAGGGAGTAGGGTGTTTTTGTATTATCTAATCCTATATTACAACCTCTTCCGAAACCAATATTTTTTTCATTTATAAGTAAAGTCACCCAAGGATAATTTTCAGAGATAAAATTTGTTGTCCCATCATTGCTGGCATTATCAATAACGATGACATCTGCAAAACCCGATTCATTAGCTTCTGTAAGAGCGTCTAGAGTCTCTTTTATCGTATCTTTAGATTGATAAGTTACAATGATGACTGTTACTTGTGGATCATTTTTTGATTCTAGTGACTTATTCATTTAAACCTGCTTTATTTGTATTAAATATAATATGAAAAATTGCTTTTCTGCAGTAATCCATATGATTTTGTAAATCGATCTTAGATGTTGCGAATAACAAGTTATATTTTTTTTTGATATTTTTCAAGGATTCAGCTTTCTCCAACGACCAGTATTATAGGTACTGATCAGTAAGTCAAAATTATTCATTGTAGCAGGTGCTGCAATCCTGGGAAGACGGTATGGTTGAGTTTTATTTGTAATAATGGGATCGATACCATCACCACCGCACGCGGAATTAAATCCTGATTTGGAAATCAGGTGTCGAAGTCCTTCAGATGTTCGCCCATAGCAAAATGAGAAATTGTTAGCAGTATAACTAGTTTCTCTTTTAATCCATTCCGCACAATTCCTTAGCTCAATTTCAGCTTCATCCAGTGTTACGCTTGTAAGATCTGTATGCTCAATGGTGTGACCACCGAGGTTGAAGCATGTGTAATCAGATAATAAGGTTTGTACATCATCCCAGTTCATCGTTAAACGGGGTATACTTTCCACAGGTTGTAATTGATTTTTAATTTCAGTTAATAGATGATTACGACTTTCTTTTCCAGAGGTCATTAAATTACTGCATACCTCATTATAGGCTATTTGGAATTCCTGCTGATTCTTGAGATCATATGAGACGTTTTTGTTCGTTCCCCATTTTAGTATATGCTTGGATCTGAATTTAAAAAAAGAATACACCTGATCTATCCACTGATTCTCACCCCGATCTATATAACCACAGGGAAGGAACAGAGTCGCCGGAAAATTGTATTTGTCAAGAATTGGAGCTGCAATCGTCATATTGTCAAGATAACCGTCGTCGAATGTAATTACAACTGTTCCAGATTCTGGAGTTTTCCCTTGCTGTATAGTGCTTATGAGCTCATCTAATGATACAACATTTTTGTTTTTGGATAAAAAATCCATTTGGAGAGCAAAAATATCAGCTGGTACATGATTATTTTTGTCTATCCATCTATCTTGAGAGGCATCGGCAACACTATGGTACATTAAAATAATTGCACCATTAGCTTTTTTTATTTGGCCAAATAGTTTCATTATACCAGAAGAGAATGCAACTCTTTGCAAACCTGGTCCTGCAAATTTGCGGATCTTTTGTTTAATTGTTTTAATGAACATGATTCTCCCTGATTATATTTGCATTTTGTGGCTTCGATCTAATGTTAAATATTATATGGAATGAGTATGTTTTCACTTTAAGAAAAGAATTAATTTATACTGGTATTTCAGGTATACCAATCCCGGTTAAAATCCTGATAAGTACACATATGAATATCGTTCCAAAAAATAGGAGAGTTGCCAGTAAATCCTGTTTTAATAAAGAAAGTTTTTCTTTGATCAATCCAAAATTAACAACAATATAAAGAGGTACATCATTTAAAGCGACAACCACTACCGCACCGAAGACACCGAAAATTTTATATATAAGAGGAACCATAATTATCATATAAAGTACTTTGACAAAATTCCCAACAGCCCAGTAGGAGGGTTTTCCTACTGCAAATAGAATTCTATCTATACTATCTGTCAGAACACGTGGCCATATTCCAATGACTAATAAAGGTAACATCCATGCTGCTTGGTCGTATCTCTGATCATATAAGCTTAATATCAATTTATCTCCGAAAGAAGCAAATAGTGCAACCGAGATTGAAAGGAAAAATATCCCCGATTTTCTCTTTTTATTAATGATTTCTTTAAGCTCATTACGGGGGCGGTCTGAGATTTTTGAAAAAACAGGATATAATACCTGCTGACTTAAACTGCCAATTATTTTTTTGGGCAAATCAGCAAAAACAACAGCAATATAATAGACTCCCAATAGTGTTAATGGAAAAAACTTCCCGAGTAATAATTTGTCAGCTTGTGTGGCCAGGAACATCATAGCAGTTGAAACAAAGATCCATTTGCCAAAAGTAAGCAATTCTTTCACAGCAGTTTTTTCTAACCTGAATTTATTCTTCTCATAATCTCCAATGAAGTGGCTCCAGATTGTTTTTACCAATTCAGAGATAAGTCCACCGATTATTAGAGACCAGACACTTCTATATATATACGCCAGAATAATTGTAATAATGATATTTAACAGTTGGATTGAGAGTTGGAAAGTAATCAGTCTCTTTTGATTTAATTCCTTTTCGTGTAATATCAGAGATGTTGATGTAAATCCACGTATTATAAAATTAAGTGCTATTGCTGGAATAATATAAACAAGGAGCGGATTTTGATAGAAACTGGCAGCAGGAAATGCCAGAATGATTGAAAAGGGCCATAAAATGAGTCCGCGGATAACAGCGAGGGTCCATGCCGTATTTAAAAAATCAGGATCATTTGACCTGGAACTGCGGATAATTCCCGGTCCAAGCCCTATATCACTGAAAAGTGCAATTCCAGTATCAAGTGTTCTTGCCAGTGCAATAATACCGAAAAATTCGGGAACCAGCAATCTGGTTAATACAAGATTGCTTAGTAATCGGAAAATTTTTGATACACCATTGCCGGAAACAACATAAACTGCGGCTTTTAGAACTTTAGTTTTAAATTTTTCATTTTCAGATTGACTTAGAGTATTCTCTATATTTTTATTCATTGTTCATTAGAATCCTATTATAC
>JAEINM010000203.1 GCA_016342385.1 Spirochaetaceae bacterium
ACAGGTCTATGATTTACGAAAAAATTACAGTTAATCTTCTCAACTCTGATAATGATTTTAATAAGCTGAAGCTTCATTTGAACCGCGTTTACGATGAAGGGTATCTTTCGAAAGAGAAATGGATTAACTACACAGTATTTAATTATATAAGAGAAGCAGAAAAATTAGCTGCTACATCGGGATGGCTTGAAGCCTATGAATTTGTTAAAATGGCACCGGCTGATATAAAAAACCAAAGAAAATATATTCAGCTCCTCGACAGCTGCCGGGGAAATTATATAGTCACCATTCACAATAGATTTGCCGATTTATTCAATAGCGGTCAATATCAGGAAGCTGAACAGATACTTGCTGAAGGGCTGAATGTGATTCCCGGAGACAGGACATTAAATTCAGATCTTCAAATGATAAGAAATAAAAAATAGCTCTTTACCCCTAAGTTCATTTTTAAGAATACCGATAATCATAAAGAAGGAGTCTCCCGATTTATGGTATTGCTTGAAGTTGAAGAAAAATTAAAAAAAATAATGACCTGTGAAATCTCCTTGTTTGCTCAGTATAAAGAGGAGTTTTCGAAAATGAAAAAATTTATTCTGGAAAAAGAATGGATTTTCCTTCAAAGAGCATTCGAGAATGTTCAGCAAGTCTCAGATAAAATTGAAAAGACAGATTCAGAAAGAGACAATTTGTATGAAGAATTATGTTCGTTGACAGGTTCTGACAAAAACGATTCATTTTATACTGTAATCAGTAAGATCCACAAAAACACCAATAATGAAATGACAGACATTTATAGGATAGTGAAACATGAAGCATGTAGTATAAAAGTGCTGAATGAGGGATTTAACCGATTTCTACAATCTAGAAAAAACGTGATCAATGAAATTATGGAAGAACTGATTCCCGATAGAAAGGGAACAATATATAACAGGAAAGGATTTTCCTCTCATGATGGCAGCAGTTCATCATTGATAGTAAATAGACATCTCTAGGAGGAGTTTATGGCATCAACATTTAGTGGAATAGAAATAGGAAAAAGAAGCCTTCAGGCTCATACAACAGCTCTTACAACTGTCGGACATAACCTGTCCAATGCCTCAACAGAGGGTTATAGTCGGCAGAGAGTTAATATGTCTCCGACTGATCCTCTCTACAGACCCGAAATGAATCGCGAGGAACGTCCCGGCCAGATCGGCCAGGGTGTAGGAGTCGTTTCAATCGAGCGTATTAGAGATAATCTTTTACAGAATAGAGTTCTCGCACAGGGAGATGAAGCCGGTTACTGGAATACCCGTGATGAATATATCATGATGGTAGAACAGGTTTATAATGAACCTTCTGATCTTTCTGTTCGTGGTCTTATGGATAAATTTTGGGAAGGTTGGCAGGAACTCTCCATCCACCCGGAAGATGATGCCTCAAGACAGGCCGTTTTACAGAGAGGGCAGGGATTAATCGATGGAATAAATAATCGTTATGGAAGATTAAAAGAGATCAGAACAATGATCAATGATGATATCCGGGTGTCCGTCGGGCAGGTCAATGGAATGTTAAATGATATAAGCGAATTGAATATACAGATAGAAAAATCAGAGGCTCTTGGCGATAATCCCAATGATTTACTCGATAAGCGGGATTTGCTTGTTGAGAAGCTGTCGGGATATATGAATATTACAGTCGACAATAGGGATCCGGACGAATTCCAAATTCATACTTCCGGCATGCATCTCATCCAGGGGAAGCAGGTACACTATTTGGATACTGTTCCCAATCGGGATAATGAAAGTTATCTGGATATAGTTTGGGAATCCGGTGGAGCATATGCTGATTTAAAAAACGGAAAACTGTCTTCACTGCTTGAATTAAGGGATACGGATCTGAGAGGAGAAATCCAGAAGCTTGATATGATGACTATCAATTTTACAGATATGGTCAATGAAATTCACAGTAGTGCCTGGGGTAAAAATGGTGAAACAGGAGTTGATCTCTTTCAGGAATATCAGTTTATCAACAATATCAATGGAAATTATGATAGAAATGGTGATGGTGAATTCGACTCTTCCTATGTTTTTCGCATGACAGGAACAAATCAATTAGATCCTAAACAACAGACCGGATTAGCGGGGATTTTGACTCTTTCCGGCCCTGCAGGGAATATGGATATAGAATATTTTCCCGCAGATACAGTTGAAGATATTGTCAAACGTATCAATAACTCCAGTTCCGAAGTTGTGGCCCGTCTCGACAGAAATAACAATCTCATACTAAAAGCATCACCCGCTGCTGCCATTGAAAATCCAGATTTTGTTATCAGACATGTAGAAGATTCAGGACAATTTCTCGTCGGATATGCGGGAATCCTGGGAAATAGCGGGGCAGATGGTGCTTATACATGGAATCAGCCAGATGCTGTAAATGTATTAAATGGAGCAGATTATGCTATAGCACCCTTGTCCCATCCTGCTGGTTGGATCGAAATTAATTCAGAAGTTAAAAAAGATCCTTCCATGCTGGCATCTGGTTTTGGTATTAATGGCCGGCCGGCAGAGTCCGGTGATGGTTCAGCCGCATTGGCTATTGCCCAATTGAGGAATCAGCCGGTGATGGTGGGGAAACTGACTAGTTTTGATGATTATTTTGCCGATACTGTTGCTGAGATCGGATTAAAAGGTGAAGTCGCCGGTAGATCTAATGAAGCTCAGCAGCTTGTTATGAAAGATTTAAAAGATCTCCAGTCATCAGTGTCGGGTGTAAATCTAGATGAAGAGATGGCGGATATGATTAAATTTCAGCATGGATATGCCGCTGCTGCCAGATTTGTTTCAGAAATAGATAAGATGCTTGATACCATTATCAATAGGATGGGAGTGTAAATAGATGAGAAGAATCAGTACAGAGATGCCTGCAAATGATATGAGGTTCAGTATGAAGAACCGTGACTTCAGATTATCTGAAGTTCAAAAAAGCATAGGAAGCCAGTCCAGGTTAAACAGCCTCAGAGATGATCCAATAGCAGCTTCCCGTTCAACCCGGCTGCAATCATCAACATTTCGCATGAACCGATATGAAACAAATATTCAATATGCCCGGGGACAATATGCTGTTACTGAAGGATATCTTGACGAGTCGGTCGGAATCATGCAGAGAATCCGGGAACTGGCTGTTCAGGGTGGCCATGGTACATATGCCAAAGAGGATTTATCAATGATGGCAGTCGAAGTCAATGAACTGCTCAAAGAACTGGTGTCCGTTGGCAATGCTGTTGATGGTGAGAGTAAATCTCTGTTCGGAGGAGATATAACCGGTAGTGAGCCTTTTAGGGCATCAGAATCAAGAGTTTCAGGCATAAATGGAACAGTTATAACCTCTGTTCTCTACAACGGCTCCATTGGTGAAAAACAAGCGGAAATTTCCGAAGGTACTACTGTATCTGTTAATCTCCCGGGAAATAAAGTTTTCTGGGCTGAACAACAGCAGATTTTTTCTTCTGTCAGTGCCGCTGGATTTTCTGTTGAAAAGGATTCGCAGATTTCTATAGATAATGTCACTATAGATTTAAAAGCCGGGGACTCGGGCCAGGATGTCATTACTAAAATTAATGCCAGTGATGCTTCTGTAAAGGGTTCAATGGATCCTGTCACCAATTCTATTGTTCTTACTACAACAGAACCACATCAGGTGTGGTTAGATGAAAAACCCGGGAATACAGTACTTAAGGATCTTGGTCTATTATCAGATACGGGAAGCAGACCTCCGGCTAATCTGAATAGTGATGTAAAAATCTCAGGTGGATCACTTTTTGATATGGTCATACAACTCCGTGATAATCTGTTAAAAGGTGATCATGAGTCTATTGGCGGTTCAGGAATAAAAGGGATAGATAAGGCTTTAAATAATCTGATGACCAATGTTTCGAAATTGGGAGCAATGGATAATAGAATCGGTATGACTTCACAACGGATGGCAGTGGAAATTGAAGAAAATACAAGAATTAATTCACAGGCTGTTGATCTGGATATGACAGAAGCTGCACTGGAATTAAAAATGCTGGAATTGACACAAAAATCTTCTTACTCTGCAGCATCAAAGATTCTTCAGCCCAAATTAATGGATTTTTTAAGGTAAAATAATGGAAATAAAAACTAAGGCCTATGGTGCAATTGATATAAATGATAAACAGATTATTCAATTCCCCAATGGATTATTCGGATTTGAAAGTTTAAGGGAATTTGCTCTTCTGGATGCAGAACAGCAGCCGTTTTTCTGGCTCCAGTCGATTGAAGTGGAACAGATCGCTTTTATACTTATAAATCCAATGATATTCAGATCAGATTACAATCCTTCAATTGCAGAAGGGGAGCTGGATGTCATTGATCTAAAAGATTACGATGATGAAAACTCACTTCTTTTCTCTATAGTGACAATTCCCGCAGATCAGAGTCGTATGACAGCCAATCTTCAGGGACCTGTAATCATTAATAAAGAAACCAAAATAGGTCGTCAGTTTATTTCGACAAGTTCTGAATGGAAAGTCAGGCACAATATTATTGAAGAGCTAGCATCTGAAAGGAATAATTCATGCTGATATTATCCCGGAAAAAAGATGAAAGTATAATAATTGGAGATAATATAGAGATCTCAATTGTAGATATTAAAGGCGATCATGTTAAATTGGGGATCGAAGCTCCGAGAACTGTAAAAGTCTACCGACAGGAAGTTTACGAAGCCATACTCAGGGAAAATGAAGCAGCAGTAAATTCAGTTACTCAATTCAAACTCCCGGAATTACCGATAAAAAAAGAAAATACCTAGAAATAATTTTTTAGTTATTTTTTGCCTTCATCAGTCAAATCTGAAAATATTTTATCAAAATGCTCATCATTTCTTTGAAAGCATTTGATAAGATCCGGATCAAAATGTGTGCCGGAGAGATTGACAATGATCTCTTTTGTTTTTTCATGAGAAAAGGATTCCTTGTAACTTCTCTTCATCCTCAGAGCATCATATACATCAGCCAGGGCAACAATTCTGGCACATAAAGGAATCATCTGATTTGCCATTCCAAAAGGGTATCCGGAACCATCCCATTTCTCATGGTGAGATAGTGCTATTTGCTTAGCCATTGGATTGGGATACGTACTGAGAATATAAGCCCCGTTCTTTGTATGTTCATTCATGACATCTCTTTCCCATATTTCAAGAGAACCTGATTTATTTAGTATGTCGTCTGGCGTTCCTATTTTACCTACATCATGCATAGCGGCTAGAAAACCTATATCTTCGATAAAATCTTCATCAATTTCAGGATATTCAATTTTATCTATCAAATCTTCAGCTATAAACTTTGAATAGCGGTTTACTCGTTCGATATGATTACCAGTATCATTATCTTTTAACTTAGAAGCTTCAAGAAGGCTTGAAAACATATTTCTGAGCATTTCCCTATACTCATCGGTGATAATATCAAGAATACCTGTAAAATTGTGTGGTGTGCCGTCATCGTTCAGATCAAGAGGTGTTATCATAAGGTTGGCAACATCGCTTCTCCGTCTTCTATTTTTGGAAGTGACACGACCCTGCCATGTGTATCCGGAATTATCCTGAGTTAGGCTATTGTAAATATTTTTCAATTTTTCAATATCTTTTAAATTGCTAAAATAATCAGTCAAATGGGAAAACTTTCTTTCAGTTTCACTATCAAAATATTGATTAAATGAGCTATTAAACCATATAACCTTTAAACTATTATCCAGTATCATCGTAGGGATAGGAACATTCTTATAGCGATTTCTCCAACTCAATATTTGAAGAGTATTGACTAATCCCTCATCTGATCCCTCTTTATATTCGTTGAGTTCTTCGGGTTCTTCGTATTCCGGATTATAGATTTCAGATAAATTTTCTTCAGATTTTTTTGAAAATTCCATTACATTACTCTCCGAATAGAGAAATTTCAGCTTCACTTTTCCTAATATACAGCGGCCCTATACCAGATGGATCAGAACCATTTTTTATGTAATTCTCTTTACCGATTCTTAAAACGTCAGTACTGGATGTCGTAGTAAATGCTCTGTCTATATATATTCTATTATCTTTTTCTGCAAAAATGGTAAATAAATCACAGTCTGGTCCTGTAAAAAGAATCTTTTTGTATTCAATAGTTAATTTAATAAGATTTTCAGCTGAAATATCGAGATTCTCTTTAACTTTTATTCCATTTTCAAATAGGGAGCAATAGACTCTTTTTTTACGTGCATCGATGACCGGGATAATAATTCCCTCGAAAAAATCATATCTCTTTCCATAGGCATCCAGTGTCGATACAGAAACAAGATCCGCTCCGGTGCCTAGAGCTATTCCTTTTGCTGTGGACATGGCTATTCGTAAACCCGTAAAAGAGCCAGGTCCTGAAGCGACCGCAATTAAGTCCAACTCTGAAGGCTTTATATGAGCTGTTTTCAGAATGGAATCTATTAAAGGCATTAAATTCTCGGAATTTTTAAAACCATCCTGTATAGATGATTCAAAAAGACTGTTATCTTTTTCCAGTGATACACTCATAACTGAAGAGGAGCAGTCGATGGCGAGAGTGTTCATAATTCAAGTCCTTCTATACTGATCAAACGTGTCCCATCATCTTGTCGTTGAATATCCACAATGATGTGGTTTTCCGGTAAATACTCTTCGATCCTTTCGCTCCATTCGATCACTGATAAACCTGAACCGAAGATCATTTCATCGGCTCCCAGCATTTCAAATTCCTCAACACCATTAATTCTATACATATCCATGTGATAGAGAGGAATTCTTCCCATATATTCAGAGATAATTGTATAAGTAGGGCTGGTTATTTCACTTTCGATTCCCAGTGCAAGAGCTATTCCCTTTGTAATAGTTGTTTTTCCCGCAGCAAGATTACCTTTTAATGCTATAATATTGCCTTTTTGAATTTTTGAACCTATTTTTATCCCCAGCTGTATTGTCTCTTCAGCAGATATGGTTTTCTTTTGTATTTTCAAAGAAACAACCCTTCTTTTTCCATCTTTTCTATTTCACTTTTAAGTGTTTTTATGATTGGTACAATAGGGTAGTCTATTGATTCTGTCAGGGTAATTTCAATATTTTTTTCCCCGGTCGGGACCATTTCAATAGAAAAGGATATAGATGTATTAATCTGATTATTTCCAATAAGTAGAAATTCAGCAATGGCAGTATATTCATTTCGGTAGTATAGAGGCACATCTTTTTTTTCTACGTTATTGATAGATATCAGTTTCATGATTAAATGATAATTTAA
>JAEINM010000204.1 GCA_016342385.1 Spirochaetaceae bacterium
CATTAGAATCCTATTATACAAGAAATTTTATTAATATAAAAAAGTTAGAAATTATTTAAATAATACATTAATTACAATAAAGTAACATATAAATCTAATGCAACAAATTTTGAAGATTGAGGGTTTAGTCATTATTTTTTATGCATCTTTAATAATAGCAGCAAGACGATTTATTTCTACAGATATATTAAAATCTTTTTCAATGATTTTCTGTCCATTCTCTATATATCTATTGCGGCGTTCAGGATCATTTAACAATAATTTCATTTGTTCAGCTAGAGAATTAGAATCAGCAGGAATTGTGAGTAATCCACTAACATCATTTTTAACCAATTCAGGTATTCCTGTTATACAGGGTGCGATGACCGGTACTCCGTGACTCAATGCCTCCATTAGCACTACTGGTATTCCTTCATAAAAACTTGTCATCACAAAAATATCTGTCATAGCAAAAAATTCCTGTAGTTCTTCCTGTGATTTATATCCGTAGAAAGTAATCAATTCACTAAGTGCTTTTTCTTTGACTATATTTTCTAGTTCTGTTCGAGAAGGACCATCTCCAACTATATGAAGGTGAATCTCCTGATTCTGTTCGATAAGGTTTGATACTGCATCTATTAGAACAGGGAGCCCTTTCACATGATCCAGACGACCGACAAATAAAACATTTCGTCCACGTCCTGTATGGTGCCTTTTCGTTTTTTTTCCTAAATCCAGGCCACAATGAACTACATGAATTTTACTCCAGCAATTCTGATCCGACCACAACATAGCCTGACTACGTCCATGTTGACTTATGCATATAGTAAAAAGCGATTGTTCAATTTTTTCCTTCAGTCGCCATTTTCCGGATTCTGAGAAAATTCCGAATCCGTGTAGTGTCATACTGAATGTCAAGTTGGCAATTTGACTCGCCAGCATCGCTACATACCCACAGGCATCTGGTGCATGGTTGTGGATATGGGTAAGTTCTTTTCTGCGCATATATGCTGCGACTAGTCCAGCCTCTGCAAAATAGAAGAGTTGGTAAATTAATGATCGCAATCCTGGAGAACGTACGGATAAGGCCATCCGAAATCCTTTCAGGTAACGTATAGGGCTGCGACATAATAATCCGAAATGATCAGATAATAGACGCCAGGGTGAACATGGTATCAGATAATGAGTTCTTTCTCTTTCTTGTGTCTGTTCTTTTGTCCCTTGTTCCTTTTTTGATGGTCTACGTACAGAAATGGTATCTATATGAAATCCTGCATTTCGCAGACCTTTCACTTCTCTCTGTATAAAAGTATCTGTAGCTCGTGGGTATTCTCCACAAAGGTAAGCTAATCTTTCGATCATGTCTTCTTCTCCGCTGAAGCTAGAGTTTCTTTTTCCATTTGATTTGGAATAAGAGTCAACTCATCATCACTAACAGCGCGTTGTATTCCTTCTTTCCAGGAAAAGCGGGGTTTCCAATTAAGCTGTGTAACAATTTTTTTATTTTTATAGAAAAGAGGTTTGCTTCTTGCATGAATACGGGAAGGGACAAAAAGGCCTGGAATTTTAGCCGTTCCTTTAAAAAAGAATAAATTCACAAGCCATGCCAGACGAGCAAGAAACCTCATGAAAATCCATAGAACTGGTAAAATTAATGGTTTGGAGGACATGTTCTTTCTCAATTCCCGCATATAAGATAATTGTGTTGGTGATTTTCCATCAACTATATTGAGTATTGTTATCTTCTCAGAACCTGTTTGTTCTGATGCCATGACTATTGCTTCCGCGCAGTTTTCTACATAGGTAAGAGGTAGTTTGGCAAATAAACCTGTAGAAATCCACAATCGGCTGCCAGCTTGCATTCCCAAGCGTGCTGTCCATAAATTATCACGACCGAAAATAACACCTGGTCGTAAAATTGTGCACTGCCACCCCTTTTTTTCTGCATAATTTGTTGTGATTTGTTCCTGTAGTAGTTTCGTCTGGCAGTATTCATCACGATCAAGTCGATTTATGGCCAAAGGTGAAGATTCGTCTATACTACTCCAAGTCAAACGTTTCAAGTATTCATAAACAGAGAAACTGCTAGTCATGGTAATTCTGTTAATACCTGCTTCTGTCATAGCGTTTAGAAGGTTCTCTGTAGCAATAACAGTCCCTCCTAACTGCTCATACAAATCTCCAGCTTTCGAAGCCGCGAGATGGATTACACAGTCAACACCAGAAACTATTTCCACCAATCCTTTTGATGATCGCAGGTCAGCTTTAACAATTTCTATTTTAGGATGTTCTTCCCACGATTTGGGAATCGTTTTAGTTGCAGGTCTTAAAAGCACTTTTACATCATGGCTTCTTCGGACAGCTTCACTTACAACGTATTGGCCTAGAAATCCACCGGCTCCAGTTATCAATAATTTCATAATGAGTTTTCCTTAAGCAAAAGAGAGTCTATTAGTCGGCTGGCTTCATCCATCTGTTGAAAGCTAACAGGTGGTTCTTCCCCATTGAGAAATGATTTATAAGTCAGTTCGAGGAATTTCCCGAGGCCTTCATATGCTCCTTTATTTCTAATCTTATTCCAGAGACTTCTGAAACCGGCACGTCTTATTGCCTTAGCTTTATCTATAGAATTAAACAAAGGGGTCAAATGTTGCCCAATAGAACGTTTTGTCGTTATATGGCATATAGGATGGAATAATTCAGCTTCTGCAGTACCTTCTGTACCGCAGATTTTTACATGAAAGCCATCCGGCCATTGGTGACATGAGAAACGCAATCTGGAATGGACGTCCTTTGAGAGTATAAACGCATCCAGATCATCGTATTTAAATAAAGAACCACCTGTATGATTCTGCCAAGCAGCACGAACCTTGTCAAAATTATCAACATCAGTTTCAGGAAGGAAATTCAATAGTAAATATGCCAGATGCGTTATAAATTCATGAATAACTCCTGCTGGTAATTGATGACTAGCATGAGGAAGGTTAGAATCTGCATATCGACCACCACCAATATTCAGCAATAATCGAACCTCAATTTCTTTAACAGCACCAATTTTTCCCTCTCGGACAGCATTTTCCAAATCCACTATTGGGCGATTAAACCTATAGTTGTGGTTTTCTATTAAATGCAGCCCTTTTGATAAGGCGAAATCATACAGTTCTCTGAACTCCTTATTAGAAGTCGCAATTGGTTTTTCAACGATAACATGGCGACCCGATTCTAAACAATCCTTTACAATTCTTTTATGGGTTGCAGGAGGTGTCAACACATGTACAACCTTTGCATCACATTCAGAAAGCATTGATTTATAATCAGTGAACCAGTTTGCTATACCGAATCGTTCGGCCGTGAATTGGGAAAGGGCGGGAGATAGATCACAAATCCCGGTTACAGTTATATCTTTTAATACCGACAAAGCTATTAAATGCTGTTCCGATATTTTGCCTCCGCCAATAATCATCACAGAAATATTTTTCTGTGATTTTAAATCTGAAAACTTATCAATTTCTTGATTCATTAATATTCTCCAAAATGTTGTATAAGAAAATTGGTATTTCACAATATTCTCGGATTTTTCAGAATCTATATAACCAATTTCAAATTAATTTATTCAGGAATCGTTTCCTGATTTCCTGATTCGAAATGGGTAATATTTTTTTTGTCGATTGGAATAATACGAGCGGGAATCCCTACTGCAGTACAGTAATCTGGTACATCATCAAGTACAACGGCATTAGCCCCGATTCTTACATGATTCCCTATAGAAACACCGCCCAGAATTTTTGCACCAGCTCCCACATCTACATGACCCCCAAGAACAGGTGCTCCCGGTTTTTTACCTCCAAAACCAAGCGTTACCTGCTGGAATAATAAGCAGTTAACTCCGATTACAGCTTGGGGGTGGATAACAATTCCATTGGGATGAGTCAACAGTAATCCTCCACCAATTGTTGTATTGAGAGGTATGTCTGCACCTGTAGCAATAGTCCAGAATCTATATCTTAAAACACTGATGCGTCGCATTATCCCCGAAATAAAAAAAGTCTTTTTTTTCCAGTATTGATAACTCCGTATAGTTTTAATTAACCGCTTATCAGGTTCCCAGTATCTTTTTCCACACTCTCTTTTCCATTCTGGAACATCCGCAGAAACGGCATTCCATCTTTCCCAATAACGTGCATTTTCCTGTTCTTTTAACTGTCGGGATTGATTCATTACTATTTTTACCTTAATAACAGTTTTTCTTAAAGTTCATATTACTATTACCAATTCAATGAAATCTCATAATTGATATTAGAACTCAGTTTCTCTTTCTGCAGTTCTTTCTCAGATATTTTTAAAACCATTTTCCTGATTTTTTTCGGAACAGATAATTCTGTAACCATCCGAGACATGAAAGATGTAGTTCTTTTGCTATCTGGATGCACTGCATGAAGATGACTTCTAAGAAGTCGTTCTAGCATAATAGCATAATCTTTCCTTTTTTGAAAAGGATTATACCTTCTCCGGGCACATTCAAAATCAATACGCCAGAATCCTCCATTTTTATCTACAAGATAATTATCCAATTGATTATCTATATCAAATATATCTTTTTTAACCATTATTAAAGTAGTCTCAATGATGAATGTTTCCAGAGATGCTATTTTATCGTTCTCACCGCTTTCTTTCATTTGGTTAATAAAAGGTTCTCCGCTGATACAATCACCAAGATCACTTATAGTCATCACTTCATATAACGCATCATCTGGTATTGATAATATTTGATAATTTAAAGGTTTCGGAACGTTTATTTCCTGATTATGGGCAGCTTTATGCATTTCCCATTCTCTTCTGCCATTGCTGATATGTAAAGCTAACTTCACTCGCTCCTTCATACTTCGGATCTTCCATAGTTTGACTACCAATGTTTCTCCAGAATCCAAGGTGAAACGCAAAAGATCCCCTCTTTGAGCATTTCTGGTCCTTATAGAAGCCGCAGATGATTTAACCCCTTCGAAATGGCTTAGTACTAGTGATTTAATTTTTTTATCGAGAGAGATCATTGTATTTCCGACCTAATAGAATAAGGACCAGCTTCCAATGGGGACCAATACTGAGCCCTTTGCTCGTTTAATCTGGCTGTTGCCTTGTTTTTTCCAAAAATGATGCATGACCATTGATAAGATCTGAGAAATTTTCTAAAGGCAAGATCGTTGAGTCTTTCAACTCTTGTGAGCATGCTTTTCACATATCCCCACCACATTGATAAACCACCATAAAAAATAGGAGGGCGAGACATTCTGTACAGTGCAGAAACAGACATGTAAATAAAACTGGTCCCCATGAAATATTGTCCAAAACCATGTCGTATTCTTCCCGTTTTCATATTATTTTGACTTGATCCCATAGGACGCAGATGTATAAATCGCAGGTCTAATTCATCCCAACTACTGGCTATCCATCCCAACATCCTGCAGCGATGACCATCAATAGCATCCCACATTACCTGCCTGACAAAACCGCCGATTTGATCAAAACAATTTCGACGGAACATCTTTGTCATACCTACTGAGTTCTCATCACCACATTTTTCACTAATAAGCTTACCTTTTTTGTTTAAAAAATAGGGCTTCCCACTGCAGGTTCCCAGCCTTGGATTTTCTTGAAAGCGCGACATTAGAATTTCAAAATAAAGAGGTGGGAGGTCAAGATCCAAATCCAATTTACATATATATTCATAATCATCTATATCAATGTTATCATAACCTGCGTAGAAAGCTTCGATTACACCAGGTCCAACACTGCGGTGTCCCCGGTTTTCTCTGCGTACTATCTTTATAAAACTATGTTTATTGGCGTATTTATCCAGAATTTCCGGTGTTTGATCTGTTGAACCATCATCTACAATAATCCATAATACCGGTTTGATAGACTGGGCAATAACGCTATCTAAAGTCCGGCACATATATTCAGCTTCATCACGGCATGGTGAAATTAGTACATATTTTCCTGAAATCATTTATTTTCTTCTATCTCCTTATTTTAAAGATAAATATAAAGAGGATATTCTTTATATTTATTCTGTCTCCGGGTCAGATTATTCTGATATCTATTAAAGTCTCAACTTGTTGAATATTGAAAATAAAATTGTCTTTAATCTGAGAAAACAATACGTTTTTTGGGTGGAGTTTTCATCATCTTAATAAATATACGCACAATCGCAATATCTTGAATCAGATAACGTTTTGCAAGCCGTTTTGGATCCTGACTCAAACGGTACAACCATTCAAATCCCATATTAGACATCCATTTGGGTGAGCGTTTTACTTTTCCTGATATAAAATCCAGACTAGCACCAATGCCGAGCATAACTTGTACCACTCCCTGTTTCTTCCATTTATGCATCAGAATCTCCTGTTTAGGGGCACCAAGTGCAAAAAGGACAATGTCGGGATTAGCAGACAACATTTTCTCAAGGGTTTCTTTTTCTGTAATAATGTCAGTTTCAAAACCCATAGGTGGGGCATCAACACCAACAATTTTTAGATTTGGAATCTCTTTTGTTAAAATCTCAGCAGCAGTTAAGCCCACACCTGGAGCAGCGCCTAAAAAATAGACAGTCAAGCCCTTCTCGGCAGCCCGTATTAATAAAGGACGAACGAGGTCGGAACCTGATATTTTCTCCGGTAGGGGGAAACCGGCTATCTGGCTCATCCATAATAGGGGTTTTCCATCAGCAAGAGATAAAGATGCATCAGCATATGCAGACTTCAGATCGTCATTTTTTTCTGAGATTACTATATGATCAACATTTGGAGTGACAATAAATCCCCCCTTCTTTTCTACTGCTAGTTTTTCGATTTCATTGAGGGTATCCTCCAAAGTTAAATAATCAGCATGAATATTGCCAAAAAAAATTTTTCTCACAACGCGCACTCCAAATTTAATTACCTTCTATTAAACAAATTAATATAATCTATTCTCGTCTTTTTTCTCTAAATAATAACTTAAGAGAGATCCTGCACATAGTATATAAATAGGATTCACCATTCCATTGAATAGCAAATCAAGTAGAAAAAATACTACTAGAATACTAAGGATAATCCCATCTATGGGTAGTGTTTCATTTTTAACAATAGCTTTTTTGTGTTTTGAATTGTCAGATATTTTCATTAGGAACCATGGCCCGATACCAATGGCTAAAAACAGATTTATTAATCCGAAAAATCCAAATTTTGCAAACATGATTATCCATAGAGCATCAATCATTCGAACGAGTTGTCTACCAGTTATTGGATCAACCGGCCAGGCTCTGGTCATAC
>JAEINM010000205.1 GCA_016342385.1 Spirochaetaceae bacterium
GGGTATAAGTAGAACAACTCTGTATAAAAAACTTGAAAAGTATGGAATTGTACAAAAGAGCAGTTATGAGTGATCCGATTATATCTCTGGAGAATATCAATACCAGCCATAAAAACATACCCATATTGAGGGATATCAATCTTCACCTCGAAAAGGGTAAAATATACTCTCTTTACGGAGAACATGGATCGGGAAAAACGGATCTATGCACTGTAATTGCCGGTGTGCATAAAATTGACTCGGGGAAAGTATTATTTGAAGGCAGTAAAATACCCAGATTGAGTTTCAGAAAAGCCCTTAAAAAAGGGATTTTTTTCGAAGATCAGCATGTAACCCTCCCTGAAAATATCACAACCAACGATTATTTCCACATGAATAATTCAGGCTATTTCAGGCATTTCTTTTTCTATTCCCGAATTAACAACAGAAAGCTTCTATCTTTTTTTTCTAAATATAATCTGGATATCCCTACAGATAAAATGATAGGCACTTTAACACTACAGGAGAAAGTCCTTATCTCTATTTTCCAGAAAATTTACCAGAATCCCCGGTTACTGATTCTCGATGAGAGTATTGATAAACTGACAAATGTGAACAAAGCGATTGTATACAAAGCTATTAATGAGTTAAAAGCCGATGGATTAACCGTATTTATGGCAACGCACAATATTGAAGATGTATATAATATCTCTGATAGGATTATCATTATCCGAAATGGAGAAATTGTCTTAAGGGAAAAGGTAAATGATATCGATGAACTCAGCATTCTCCGGATTGCCTATACGGAGGCTTTGAGTACCTCCTCCCCTGATGAATCCAATTCAGATTTTTACAGTATGATGAAATTTAATCAGACTATACTGGAAAAACTGCCTGTGGCATTAGTATTGACAGATTTAAAATTTGTGATCAAAAATACCAATACTTCAGCTCTCAAGTTATTTCAAACTACAAATATGAAAAACAAAGTTCTGCATCAGCTTTTCAATGACAATCCGGAGACTCTGAATACACTCATCGGAGAATTGGAAAAAAAGACACCTTCATCATTTTATGTCACAAATTTTAAATCTTCCGGTGAAAATAAAAGCCTCAGAATCTTTACATATCCCGTCATAGATAATTCCAGAGAATTAGGATATATCATCTTATGCAGTGATATATCTGAAGAAGAATATTTAAGGGATCAGGTAATAAATTCTGAAAAAATGGGCAGTGTGGGGCTTCTGGCAGCAGGAATTGCTCATGAAATTAATAATCCACTTGAAATTATTATCAATTGCCTGGATTCTATCAGGATTCATTCTGTAGACAATCCTAATGAACGATTTTTTGACTATATAGAAGAGGAAATAGATCGAATCTCTGACATAATTTCCAATCTCATATCCTATTCAAAGCCGAAATCAGATATTAGCAAGGTATTTATTCCGGAGCTTATTTATGATATTGTCGAATTGATCACCCCCTATGCCATCACACATAAAACAGAGATATCAGTAAAATCCTCACAGTCGTCATTATATCAGCCGGACAGTGATGAGGAAAAATCTTTTTATGCTGAAATTAATAATGCGGAGCTGAAACAGGTTCTCCTGAATATAACAAAAAATGCCATTGATTCTGTAGAAGACGAAACAGGTTTGCTGGAAATTGAAACGATATTAGTCACAGAAGGATTAAAACCAACTTTACAGATCATTATAAATGACAACGGAAAGGGAATAGATGAAGAGGATCTGACAAATGTTTTTATGCCCTTTTACAGTAAAAATAAAGAACGTGGTACAGGCTTGGGATTATACGTCTGTTATCAGATTCTTTCCAAATACAATGGGCAAATCCGTTTTGAAAGTAAAGAAAAGGGAACCCGCTGTATAATTGATCTGCCGGCGCATTTCTAGACTTTAGCGATAATCAGCTGATTGGCCTTTTCATCAACAGATGAACTGAAGATATATCTAAAATGGACATCTGTCGAGTGACATCTGTTCAATTTCAGCTTTTTGAAAGATAATAAAGCTATTAGGCAATTATATTAAATGTTTAAAGTTCCGATTCAATGTTAACTTAAATCATATAGCATTCATATCTCTTAACAAATTTCAGATGACTGTTTTAAATTTCTTATCAGGAAGTTTCGATTTCTTTCTGGTTAAAAGTTTTTCAATCTCCTCTGAAGGTCCTGGTTTCGAAAAATAATATCCCTGAAAAAAATCACAACCGAGAAATATCAGAGTTTCAAACTGCTCAACTGTTTCGACTCCTTCACCTATCACATTGAAGCCGAGATCATGAGCCAGATTGATGATGGATGTAATTATTGTCGAAGATTTTTCGTTTGAAATCATATCATCGACAAATGATTTATCTATTTTCAGTGTTCTTACGGGAAAGTCTTTCAATCTGCTCATAGAGGAATAGCCTGTTCCAAAATCATCTATAGAGATGCTGATACCCATTTCATGGATTTCCTGTAATTTTGAAATGGTTTCCTCTTCATTTGACATGATCCCGCTTTCTGTTATCTCCAGTTCAAGCCAACAGGGATTAATTCCTGTTTCTCTGATAATTTTCTTAATCTCCGGAACCAGGCTTTTCTGAGCGAACTGAACAGGAGAGATATTTACAGCCAGCTTATTTAAGAACAGAGAGTTCATCTGCCATTTCATCATCTGCTCACATGTCGTCCTTAAACCGTAATACCCGATATCCACTATGAGACCGTTTTTTTCAGTTATGGAAATAAACTCTGAAGGACCGAGAAGACCATGCACCGGGCTTTGCCATCTGGCAAGCACTTCCATAAAAACAACCTGACCCTTTCGGTCGACTATGGGCTGAAAATAAAAAACAAACTCATTATTTTTTACAGCCTGATACAGTTCCTTTTCCAGTTTTGTCTTCTTTTGCAGATTCTTATGTAACTGATTATTAAATAACTGATAGCTATTAATACCTTTTTCTTTTGCCAAATACATAGCCGTTTCACTGTATTTAATAAGTAAATCACCATTATCTCCGTCTTCGGGATAAAGACAGACTCCTATGCTGGCTGTGGCTAACAAACCTTTTTCTTCCATTTCGATACAGGTTCCGGAAATTGATTGCTGAGTTTTTTCTATAATGAGATTCACGTCTGTAAAGGATTTTATATCAGAGAGTAGAACAATGAATTTATCTCCATATAGTCGGGCTGTGAAATCCCCCTGACGGAATGTCCTGCTAATTCTCTTTCCTATTTCAATAAGACAACGGTCACCCGTTTTCAAACCATGGTGTTCATTGATCTCTTTCATTCTATCAATGCCTATACACATAATGGCAAATTGGTATTTATGGCGTTCCGCTTTTTCCAGTTCGATCTGCAAAAATAATCTCAGCATTTTCCTATTGAACAGACCAGTCAGATTATCATGCAGATCATAATACTCAATTCGCTTTTTATTTTCCCTCAATGTGGTAAAATTCAAAATTGTAAGAATACTTAAACCTGTATTCTTAATCAATTCACTCCTGACAATCAGATGGTTTAAACAACCTCTGTTATCAGTTATTTTACATTCATATTCCAGTATTCCATTTTCCGGATTGTGATCCGAATGAAGCCTCATAATCTCAAGATATCCAACAGTTACCGGGAAAATAATATATGGCCAGACCATTTTCCCTTCTATCTCTTCTTTTGAATATCCGAAGAGATTCGTGTCAATAATACTGATATTACTAATGGTCATATCGCTTTCCATAATCAATATAGCTATACCTGAGTTGCTAAAAAAATTCTGAAAAAGAATCCCCTTTACTAAATCATTTTCAGCTTTCTTGAGTTCATTTTCGATTATCATAAAGTTCCTCCATATCCTCCTTCTGTATCAGGTTCTTAATACAAGAAAAGTGATATCATCAAACTGGTCTACATCTTTTGTAAAATTTATTAATGAATTATCGAGGTTCTTTATGATTTGTTTTGAATTCTTCAATTTATTTTGTGTAATAACCTCAACAAGTTTTTTCTTTCCAAACTCTTCTTTATTGGTATTCCGGGCTTCTACTACACCGTCAGTATAAGCAATAAATAAACTGCCTCGAGGCAATAAAAGAACAGAATCTTTATATACTGTTTCATCTGAAATCCCGATAGGAATCTCATCAGCCTGGATGGTACTGAACTTTTCTCCACAGACTAGAAGATTATCACTATGTCCACCATTGCATAGGCAAATCTTACGAGTTGTTTTATCGTAAATAAACGAAAAACCCGTAGCAAATTTTTCTCCATTTAATTCATCATATAGCATTTTATTTACCAGATTAAAAACCATTGCAGGAGAAAGCTTTTCTTTTGGTATAGTCTTGATCATATTTCGAATGAGAAATACAACCATTCCTGCGGCGATCCCTTTTCCGGAAACATCAAAAAGAGAACAGAATATTCGATTTTCATCTATTTTAATAATTTCATAATAATCACCTCCAATACTCTTTGCCGGTTTGGATAGTGCATGAATATCAAATCCTCCAAATTGAGAAAAATTCTTTTGAAAAATTGATCGTTGGATCAGACCGGCAAACTCGATCTCTGCTTTATCAACTGCCGATCGTGCACGTTCTCTGAGAAGAATAATATTCTTTAAGAACTGCTGAATCAGAAACTGAAATTCCTTATTGTCAGATAAAGTAACAAGGAATTCTTTTTCTCCATAAAAACCAAACCATTCACCGGGGAAAGTCTTCATTATATAGAGAAAGTGCTCTTGTTTCTGTATTAAGCAGGGTTCTCTCATCTCTGTCTTAATGTCCCGCAGCAACTCTTTCAACCAGTCAAATCTATCGGGTTCTTCCTGATGAAGGATTATAATACCAGTCTCTCTCTTCAAAACCATAACAGGATTAGAAAAACAGAAAAATGTACGGTACAACCGATAACATTCATCAAATACTTCTGAATAATTTTTCCCTTTTTCTACAGCATCATGAATATTTCCCTCAATGGCATTATGGATATTATGATTTTGTACGATTTTATATTCATTTATCTGCTGCTGACTGATCTCTTCAAAATCCAGACGATAGGAACGATTATTTTTCAGAAGGATATTTTCCCCTTCTATTGTTTTGATAATCTCCGCATCATCAATAATTAAAATGATTATTTGTTCTGGAGAACAAATCTTTTCAATCAACCTGCTAAATCCATAACATTGTGCGAGGGTCAATTCTGCCAAAACACCGGAGAAAACAAGGATTGGTTTTTCACTTAATAGAACTTTTACAATTTCCAATCCCGCCTTTTGGGAAGGTGTATATTTGTGAACTGATAACTTGAGATCCAATTTAATGCCGATTCTATCTAAATATTTCTGAGCTGTATAATAAAGTAGGGTTTTGTTAATAAAACCTAATATATGGAATTTTTTACCGGAAGCCGCAACCGTCAGATTGTCATAGCCGCTATGAGACTCGCAGAGGGTAGAAGTATCCCTACAGATACTAACCAGTTTTCTTAACTGCTGATGACGGATTCTTTTATTTTTATATAACATCTGTCCTTCAGAAATTGGCAGCCAACCACTTATGGTTTCCAGAAAAATACTTTTACTCAGATCATCAGAGGGTATTACGCAGTGACTTTTTCTATCCGGACTGAATTGCATATTGAGGTTGCAGGTAATATTTTGTAACGGTCTACTCTTAATATTTTGTAATTCCAACATATATTTGATCCTCTTTTTTAATTTTTTTATTGCATCCTGTTTATCCCATTGCAGGGGAACTCATAAATATTTCATTGCCTATAGATTGCTCTCTCAATTTGATGCCGTCGATTTTATTCTTTAGCTTTTTTAATGATTCATCACTATGGACAAATAGTTCAGAAATATTCGTCATAGCTTCATTTATATTGGATATACCTTGAGCAATTTCTTCTGTTCCCAAATTTACATGTTCGCCAATCTCCTGTATATTTTTGAAAGATTGATCGACACTGATAATTCCACTGGAGATTTCTTTGGAACTGCTTTTTATCTCCTGAGAGATATCTGTGAGATTGTTCATAGATCTCAAAACTTCTTCACCTCTCTGCGAAAGTTTGACAATTAAATTGCTTATTTCTTCCATTGAATGAATCGTGTCAACTGTATCCTTTTCTATCATGTCAAAAGTTTCTTTGGTTTTTTTACCACTATGGTGAGCCCTCCCAATACGTTCATTTATTACGGAAATGGTTGTCTGGATCTGCTTGGCATTTATATTTGAAGATTCTGCCAATTTTCTGATTTCATCGGCAACAACCGAGAATCCCTTACCGGATTCACCGGCATGAGCAGCTTCAATAGCAGCATTCATGGCTAATAAATTTGTTCTGCTTGCAATATTGTTAATGGTTTTTACAATATCAATAATAGCTTCAGTATCTTCCGAATTGGCTCTCATCAACTCTATTGTCTCTTTCATTTCACTACTACCGCGATGGATAATTTCTTTTAAACCCCTTGATGATAATTCTGTCTTTGATGAAATAGAAGATACTATTTCTATACCGGAAGACATCTCTTCAGCAGAAGTCAAACTCTTATCAACCCATGTTACCTGATTTTCAATTCGCTCATTGAGGTCTTCGATATTATATGTCATCTGAGTTGAGGAAGATGTGGCATTCTGCAGATTTTCAACCAAATGATTTATCTGTTTCAATATAGATCTAATATTGGCCTCCATCTGTTGTAATGCAGCTGCTGATTCTACATTTGCAGCCTGTATAGTTTCATTCTGCATATCAGAAGTTCCGGCCATTTCCTTAAAATTAAAAATAATATCAGATACTCTGGAAACAAGATGATTTACTGTATGCGTAATCTGATCCAGTTCATTATTTCCCCGCACATGGATTGCTTCACTGAAGTCACCAGATGCATTTCGTTTAATGCTCAACTTTAGCTGATCCAGATGATTTGTAATTCTTCGAATGAGGAGGATAAAGGCTATTGTGATAAAACCAGAGACGATGAGAGTCGTCGTCAAAAGAATCAGTGTAATTCTGCCAGTAACTTCATTGACTTTGATCTCCAGCTCACGTTGTATTACATCCATGCGTTTAGCAAGATCACTACCTAGTAAAACAATCATATTGGAAACTTTCGTTGAGGCATTAAAAAATTCATCAGAATCAGTTTTATAATACCTGAGATATAAACCTTCAGAGATTGTTCCATAGGTATTCTCAAGAATATGAATCTCATTCTGTACAAGATCCATATGGACCAATCTCTGAAG
>JAEINM010000206.1 GCA_016342385.1 Spirochaetaceae bacterium
GAAATGGTAATAATCTCTCAACCTTATATTCAGGATGACAAAGAGATAGATTCTCTTCACTTCCACGATTCGCTTGAAATAGGATATTGTCTCTCAGGTTACGGTATTTTTAATATAAACAATCAGCCCTCCACCTTTGAATCGGGAGATGTGGTCGTGATCCCTCCAGGAAATTTTCACCTGGCATCCAGTTCCAAAGAGACTATAAGTAAATGGATCTGGATTTATATTAAGGAAGCATTATATGAAGAATATGGTCAAATGATACAAGGGGTCTTTCCCAATTTCAAATATCCTCAATTAAATGATGAAGTAAAAAAACTGGCTTTTGATGGTCAGGAGCCTTTGAGGCTTCAATTCAAAAAAAGAATAAGCGGTAGAGTCCATATCATTCTTTCAGAATGTGTGCTTTTATCAAAAAAAAACAATAGAACAGATATCCATAGTAAAAAATCAAAATTGGTTCTCAGAGCTATAGAGGTAATTCATAATAATTATTGCAATGATATAAATGTGGGTACCATTGCCGATTTATGCAACATAAGCCAATCAGGTCTTTATAAGAGGTTTAAAAAGGAACTCTATTGCTGTCCTAAAACATACCTGGACAGATATAGAGTGAGAATGTCATGCAGTGTATTAAAGAACAGAGACATAACTTTTCTGGAAACAGCTCTTTCTCTGGGATTCGGTTCCCTTTCCTCATTCAACAGGATATTTAAAAAGGAAATGGGAACCTCTCCGGGGCAATGGTTAAAAAATGAATGGTCTTCTAAAGGCAATAAGAAAATTATACAGCCTTGAATACTCTCTTTTTGAAATATCCCAGTGTTAAGTCATTGATCGATTGAATCAACTTAAAGGCATAATCAAAATCAGCACCTATATTTTCAGGGATATGAGCATCGGAGCCGATTGTGATCATCGTGCCCCCCAAGGTTGCATATTTTCCCAGAATGTCTTTACCCGGTGAAGACTCGTGGTAACCCCTCCTCAAGGGAGAAGTGTTGATCTCCAGAGCAATTCCTTTCTCAATCATTGTATTCAGAATCTCTTCAGCTATACGTTCGCTCAGAATATTTTTCATATAATATCTTTTGGGAAAATCAAAATGAGCCACGACATCAAACCCTCCGAAACGAACCAGGTCCAGAAGCTGTTCGTAGTATCTTTTGAAAAGTTCCTCCAGTGTCATTTTTTCGAGCAGAGAGCTGTCACCGACAAACTTATTGTCTATCATGTGCACAGATCCCAGGATGATGTCGTAATCTCCTGAGTTTATTTGTTTAAATTCACGAGAGTAGAGGTTGGGAGCATCGAACTCTACACCTTTCATTATCTGGATTCTGTCGGAATATTTTTGTCTCATTTTTATGATTTCATTTGAATATTTTTGTTCATTAAAGAAATGATAACCGGGATCCCGGGGATTGAAATCTACGTGTTCTGTAAAGGATATGATATCTATTCCCTTGTCTATAGCACTTCGACACATACTGTCTAAAGTGGCTTGAGAATCTTCGGAGATATTTGAATGGGTGTGCTGGTCTGTGAGTATTTTCATAAAATAAAACTAAATTAATTTATATAAAGTATTCTCCTGTGTTCGGACGAATTGCCCTAACTCTAGACTATTTGTTCATAGAGAGATTGTCTTGTGATGCTACATTGCAGATTTCTTATCCCTTTTCTGGGCATACATCAGCTGATCACATGTTTTGAGCAATTCGTCTATGAGGGAAGGATCCTCTCCTTTTATGATTATGGATCCGTAACTGAAATCGGGAATTTGATTCCCGATTTTTTTCACAGATAATTCTTCTTTTACCCTTTCAATGAGGGAATCTGGAGACTGATTCTTAAAATGATTAAAGAGTATGAGAAACTCATCTCCCCCCAGTCGGAAAAGAAAATCTGTATCCCTTATATTGTTAAATACGGCTGATGAAACAGATGTAATTAATTCATCACCTTTATCATGACCGAAATTATCATTTACAGTTTTTAGATTATCAATATCTATCATTATTAATACGGATTCTGTATTATTTCTTTTATTGAGCTTTAACCTGTGGGCTATCATTTCATTGGCAATCCGGCGATTATAGGCACCAGTAAGAGGATCACGGATTGATTCTTCTTTAATTTTTTTAAGGGCATTTTTCAGCCTTAAATGAACATTGACGCGAGCCAGGACTTCATCCTTTATAAAAGGCTTCACAATATAATCTACTGCTCCCGCCTGAAATCCTTTTATTTTATCGGCATTGCTGTTGAGAGCCGTCAAGAGAATCACGGGAATTTCCTTTAAGTGATCATCCTTCTGCAGTTCTTTCAGAACCTCAAATCCATCCATTACAGGCATCATAACATCGAGAAGAATGAGGTCCAAAGGTCTTTTTTGAATAAACCCAAGAGCGGATTTTCCATCAGTAGCTATAGAAATGTTGTTTTCATCACTTTGAATGATCTCTCCCAGAACCTGTATGTTCTGAAGATTATCATCGACTATCAGAATCTCATTTTCCATTAGCACCTCATCTATATTATAATATGGATTTTTCAATTAATTCAGTTATTTCTTTTACTTCTATTGAATTAAAGCAGTCAATATTTTTTTTCAATTGTTCTGCCACACTTTTACATGTGGAATCTCCCGTCAAGACAGACCTTTTATTAAACAGATCTGCAATTGCTTTCATCTCATTTAAATTGACAACACCTTCCATCTGTTCAAAAACCGGGAGAATCTCTCTGATTATCCAATCTTTGTTCTCCTTTTGGAAAAACAGCAATTCCCTCTCGGTCTTATTTTTTTCTTTTTTTATTTCTATTAGATCGTAATCCAGATATTTGGCTAATTCGAAATATAAACTCTGTGTGTCGATGGGTTTGTAGAGAAAACTATCAAAAATCTGACTATACTTTTCTGAATTTAAATCGACTGAGGCTGTTAAGGCGATTATGGGGGTATGAATCAAATCCTTATTCATACGCATTTCTTTTGTCGCTTCCATACCACCCATTATGGGCATCCGGATATCCATAATGATTAAATCCGGTTTAAGCTCTCTGGCTATAATCAGGGCTTCCTGCCCATTCATGGCCTGAACTACAGCACAGCCAGCTTTCGATAGAGCTTCAAATAATATTTGCCGGTTAGATTCTATATCATCAGCTATCAGGATTTTGGCATTTTTAAAGGAATAATTTTTTACTTCTTTCTCAACAGCTGTATTCCCATAGTCAGCCTGGACTATCTGTACATCGGGAATGACAATCGAAAAAATAGATCCTTTTCCCGGTTCGCTTTCGATGAGAATCCGGCCTCCCATCATTTCGATAAGCTTTTTACTTATGGCCAATCCGAGTCCGGTTCCACCATATTTTTGATTTGACTGATTAGATTGCTGTCGGAAAGATTCAAAAATCTGCCCTTGTTCCTCAAGCTTAATCCCGATTCCCGTATCAACGACCTTTATGAACAAATCACAGAGTTCTTTATCTGCCCTTATATTTTCGGTCTCAACAATTAATAAAACATTTCCCCGCTCTGTAAATTTTATGGCATTCCCGACGATATTCAACAAAACCTGCCTCAAACGGATTTCGTCGAGAAGGAAAAGTTCGTGGGTTCCCATATTGTAGTGAATATTAAAATCTATAGCATTATCATTAATTTTTTTATCAAAAATCTGTTGTATATCAATACATATAGACCTGATCTTCATGGGATTCTTCGTAATAATCATCCTGTCAGCTTCTATTTTGGATAAATCAAGAATATCGTTAATTAGGGTCAATAGGCTTTCTCCGGCAACACTGATTGATCTGAGATATTCTATTCCCTTGGGGGCTGTAATGTAATCGGATAATAGTTCACTGAAACCAATAACAGCATTGAGTGGAGTCCGGATCTCATGAGACATATTGGCAAGGAATATGCTTTTGGCCCGATTGGCATCTTCTGCTTCTTTTTTAGCCTGCTGTAGCTCTTTTGTCCGCTCATTTACTGTATCTTTCAGTTCGGTCTGCCATTTCTCCTGCTGCTCGGTATACTTTTTTAATGAGTGGGACATTTTGACAATATCAACAGCTAGTTCGTGCAGTTCATCTTTCCCTTTAATTTCTATTGACTTAATAAAATTCCCTACAGAAATAGAAGAGGCGGCATTTTTAATTTTGTCTATGGGTATAATGATGCTCAAACGGGTAAAAAAGAAAATGGCCAATGAAACCAACAGGGAAAATATAAAGGTGAAACCCAGTATGGAATATCTGATATTTTTTTCTCTCAAATGAATTTCACTGTCATGTATGGCATAGATTAAAGCCCATTCCCATTCTGGACTGATGATTATTCTAAGCAGTTCTCCATCGGTAGCAGTCTCTTTCAGGTGTCCTGAATATTCAAAAATGTCCTGGTTCACCATCTGATTAATTAGCTCCCTTACCAGATAATTGTTTGGGTCAGAATCTATTCCGAAAATCAACTCTCCCTCCATATCCATAATCATCAGATGACCTTCCTCACTTTCAAAAGATTCCGCACTACTAAGGGCTTCGTTTTTAGCCGCATTGACAAATGAGGGAATTTTATTAAGAGAGTTTTTTTCCAGGATGGCCTGCCTTCTTATAATGGAATCATTAATGAAGGAGTCCAGTTTTAAGGAAATAAACCTTAGATTTGATTCATGTATCTCCTCGGTAGCCTGTTTGGTTGCCCAGAATCCCAGAGAAATCAAGGATGAAATAAAGAGAGGAATAAAAGTGGCAAAAAGTTTAAATCGTAATTTCATTTAATAAAAAATATTCTCTTTCGCCAGTTCGAGAATATCTGTCGGGATTACCAGATTTTCCCTGATAGCTGTCTGAATATTCAATCCCAACCAGAAACCGGAAGGGGGATTCGGGGAAATCTCTCCGGGAGGGGTACCATCTAAAATACCAATAATCATTAAAGCGACTTCTCTGCCTATGATATCGGGATCGGGACCGAAACTGATTAAAGCCCCCATTTCTGCAGAGTCATTGCGATTCCCATATATAATCATATGTTCGCTTTCTCTGAGAAGCATTTCCGTATAGGCCGGAGATTCCCCCAGAGGACCGCGGGGTTCCCAGAAATAGTCAATCTGATTCTTCAGTTCTTTTACCTGTTCTGCCGCTTCTCCTAGCATCAGCTTGAAATCAGAATCTTCCCGGAATGGAATGATACGCGAAATGAACTCAATATCACCCCTTTCTTCTGCCACTAATTCCAATTCCCGCAATTCACCTAAAGAAGAAGGGTAGTCTGTAGACACATATCCCACCCGGACCGGCCCTCTGAAATCTTTACTTTTGATAACCCGCATGATTAAGTCCATTTTTATTTTACGGTCAATAGAATATACACTACCAGTAATATTCGTTCCTGTGGGCTGCCCTATTCCCTCAATCAATCCCGCACCGACAGGATCAGCTACTGTAACAAAAACAAGAGGGATTTTACTGTTCCTATAAATTTCAGCTGCGGCTTTACTGGCCAGCGTGGCATTTGAAACTATTATGTCGGGATGTATATCTTTTGGTGGATGTAATAAAAAGTCTTTAGCTTTTTCATAGTCTCCATCGGCATTAAATATCACAATTTTACAATTTCTATCATTAGAATATCCCAGCTGCTCAAGGTTCTCTACAACCGATTGTGTATGAGCCTGAACAACCGGTACTGACATACTTTCCAGTATGACAATGGTTGGATTTTCAATGGGAAATAGAATATTTAAAGAAAATAATAGGAAAAATATCAATAATTGAAGACGTTTCATTTTAGGATCCTCTCGTATTTAATTCTATTATGCGGGTTGAGTGAAAGCAACCGGTAAAATATTTTAAGCATCTTCATAAAGGATTATTGTCAGATTGATCAGATTCTGGCACACTGATTTTATGATTAGTGCTACAAAATCCAGTCTGGGTGTAAGAGAAATAAAATCCCTTTTCAACCGGATCTTTCCGAAAATACCGGTTCTGAAAATTGGAGAACTGGAAGACGGCTGTTTTAATGCCTCATATGTAATACAACTGGACAACAGATCTGAATATGTTTTAAAGGTAGCTCCTCCGGAAGATGTTCCCATACTGACATATGAAAAAGAGATGATGTCTACGGAGGTCTTTTTTCATAAATTATTAACAGAGAGGACCTCTATCCCTCTTCCTAAACTGATATTTTCCCATCTAAAGGGAGAAGACACCGCCTCTGATTACTTTATAATGGAAAAGCTTCATGGCTTTCCTCTGGATAAAATAGGGGAAGTGACTATAGAGATGAGAAAGACTCTATTTTTGCAACTGGCCGGTTATCTGGCTCAAATGCATAGCATAAAAGGGGACTATTTCGGGTATCCCATTATGAAAGAGTCCCTAAGAGGACAATCCTATTTTGAGTCTTTTCTATTTATGCTGGACCAGGTTTTTCACGATGGAAGAGTCCGGAATGTCTCTCTTCCGGTACCGGAAAAGGTTTTGAAAGAACTCATCGGCTGCTTTAGAAATGCCTTTGATGAGATAAAACAATCTAATTTTGTACATTTCGACTTATGGGACGGGAATATTTTTGTAAAAAATAGTGATACCAACCCAGAAATAGAGGGACTAATTGACTTTGAAAGAGGTTTCTACGGCGATCCAGCTGCCGATTTTTCTCAGGTTGCCGGGTATATAGATCTGGAAAAGGATGAATGGTTTCTAGAAGAATACAATCGACATGTCCCCGTACCATTTGTGCTGGATAAAAAGGCAAAAAACAGAATTAAGCTTTTCCGGTTATATCTGTTTTTAATCATGGTTGTTGAATCCTATTACCGCGATGTAGAGGGCAGCTATAATGATCAGCTGAAATGGTCTGAAGGGGAACTAGTGAAATTGTACGAAGAGTTAAAAGGAATGATGGTCTGAGTATGAGGGAATACATACGCGGCAAATACCCTCTAGGCTTTACCTTTATAACTCTTGTTATTCTGTTATTTTCAACCTGCAGGGAAAATAAGATCTATGCCTGGGAGGAAAATCATATTGAATATTATATCAACCAGGAAGCTAATCCCGCCACTGTAAAAGCCGTGAAATACGGTTTTGAAATCTGGCAGAAGGAAATAGATAAAACATTCTCGTATGTCGGGACTAATATTGCCGGATTAAAAAAAGATGGAAAAAATACAATTTCATTTCTTGTAAAATGGCCCTCTTCTGTACCACCTCATCATATAGCGTACTGTAGGAAAT
>JAEINM010000207.1 GCA_016342385.1 Spirochaetaceae bacterium
TTATATATATTTTGTCTAAATACAGTACAATTTTGTATAATGTGAAAAAGGGATGTAAGTAGAGAATGGGAAAACGAGGAGAATTATTCACGGAAAAACTATTTTCTGAGAATGATTCAAAAACATATTTTTTCAATGTAAAAGAAAATCGGTTTGGAGATTATTTTCTCAATATTGTAGAAAGTTCTAAAAATGAGAATGGTAGATTCGACAGATATTCAATCATAGTTTTTGAAGAAGATCTTGATTTGTTTGTTAATGAATTTCATAAAGCAATAGATGTTGTTAAAGAGAGTCATGAAGATTATATGAAGGAACTGCGGACAGGATCAGGAAAAAGAGTTTATTCTTTTCATGTTAAAAAATCCAGTAGAGGAGATTTTAATCTGATTTTAGGGGAAAGCAGATCGAACTATTCCGGATCCTTTCAAAATGAATCAATTAAGGTTTTTTCAGAGGATATGGATAGTTTTATTAATTGCTTTAATGGTGCCGTTAAATTTATGGAAAAAAAATAAACCTGCTTCATAGCAGGTCTATTTTGAAAGTAAAAAACTATATAAGAGGAAAAGGCCGATTTATTAGCTTTTTCCCATACTGCTACATGTAAAAAACAGTCTGTCTGATAGTTTATAGTTGATTTTAATTGATATTTGATTGAAAATTAAACATATGGATTTTACCTGTGTCGAAATAAAAAATGTAAAATACATAAAGCTGATTCCTCTTGACCGAAAGTGCAAAAAAGAACTTGATTTGACTACGATTCATAGGGAACAGGAATTAGCGTATCTCAATATTTATTATGTAGATAACAATAAGAATAAGAAGCTCCTGAAATGTGTGGAAATTAATAATATCAGACCGGGGAGTTCTGGTATTCCGGAATTGCACCTATCTGTATATTACGATGGCAGTCAATTTTACAAAATAGTATTAAAATTAAATGGTTTTATTTACCATAATAGTGTTGTTGATATTAAACAGTTCAGAAAAAAACCTCCCAGGTTTGCAAATACTATATTGATCACTCTCGCCCTGATAGTTCTTTCTTTATTAGTTTTTTTCTCAGTCAAAACTCTTAAAAATAATCGATCTGGTTCTATTGTCAGTGATTCTCAGATAAACAAGGATATTGAGACTGAACAGGCGGCGGTAGAACAGGCGGCAGCAGACCAGGCGGCGGCAGACCAGGCGGCGGCAGACCAGGCGGCGGCAGACCAGCAGGCGGCAGTAGAACAGACGGCAGCAGAACAGACGGCAGCAGAACAGACGGCGTCAGACCAGGCGGCGGCAGACCAGGTGGCGTCAGACCAGGCGGCGGTAGACCAGGCGATGGCAGATCAGGCGACGGCAGAACAGGCGGCGTCAGAACAGGCGGCGTCAGAACAGGCGGCGTCAGAACAGGCGGCGTCAGATGAAGGCCTCTTAGAAGAAGAGCCGGCTATTGAATCAGAATTAGTAGATGATAAAGCTATTGTTTATTTTAATCCCAATCAGAGTGATCTCACAGCCAGTGCTCGTTCTATCCTTTATCAGGTTTTACAAATATTAAAACAGGATGGTAATCTTTATGTCGAAATCACTGGTCATTGTGCCTATTACGGGACCGAAAAAGGCCGTCAGGAAATATCTACCCATAGAGCTGAGAACGTCTATACTTTTTTTATCAATAATGGATGGGTTCCTGTAAATAAACCCCGTCTTGCCGGATTGGGTCATCAGCAGATTGTAACAAAAGATCCTAACAGGCAAAACCTGAACCGAAGGGTTGAAATCATTATTAAGAGCACAAAAGAAGAGTACTAGTCAGCTTTACGGATCAAATTAATCTCTATATAATAAGTCATCCCCCAATGGCTTTTAAGTCTAAAATAAATACATTTAGTTTCAGGAGTGAACATTGTTTTTAAAAAGTGTTGAAATTATGGGCTTTAAATCTTTTGCCGATAGAACACGTATTGAGTTTTCCGGTGGGATATCTGCTCTCCTCGGACCTAATGGATGCGGTAAGAGCAATGTTGTCGATGCTGTAAAGTGGGTTCTCGGTGAACAATCGACAAAAAACATGAGAGCAGAAAAAATGGAAGATGTTATTTTTAACGGAACAGAAACCAGAAAGGCTCTGAATGTCGCGGAAGTCACACTTATAATAGCAAATGATGAAGGTATTCTAGATCTTGATGTGCCGGAGATTTCAATTAAGCGAAGACTTTTTAGAAATGGAGAGAGTGAATATCTTGTCAATAATACTCCCGTAAGGCTGAAAGAATTGAGGGAATTGTTTTATGACACGGGAATTGGTAAATCAGCCTATTCTATAATGGAGCAGGGGAAAATTGATCAGGTTCTTTCAAATAAACCCGAGGAAAGGCGTTACTTGTTTGAAGAAGCGGCGGGAATAACCAAGTTTAAAGCACGGGGATATGAAGCAGATCGAAAACTTGCTAGAACAGAAGAGAATATGGTTCAGGTGGAAAATATTCTTCGGGAAGTACGTAGGAATTATGAGACACTTAAAAAGCAATCAGAAAAAACATTAAAGTACAGAGACTGCAGAAGTAGAATTTTCGAATTGGATATAGATCTTCAAATATTAAAATTAGAATCTTTTAAAAGTACTAAAGATAGTAAAACGGTACAATTAAAGGAAAAAAAAGATCTTTTTCAAAAACTCAATCAGGAAATTGATGGAATAAATGGCTCACTTGAAGAAAATCAGGGACAAGTCAGTGATATGGAAAGCAATCTGGTTGAGTTTCAGAAAAAGCTTTATGGTATGGGACTTGAAAAAGAGAATCAGGAAAAGCAGATTCACCTATTCCGTGAGCAGATAGACGAAATTGATTCATCAATAGCTTCTTTAAATGCGAAAGAGAAAATATTAAGATCGAAGCTCGATCAAATTGCCGGAGATAAAAAAAAGAAAGAAGATACACTGAATGAATATAAAGAGAGACTTGAAGAAGTTCACCGTAACATTAAGAGACTGGAAGATAAAATCATCTCATCCGATTCAAAAATAAAGAAAAATGAATCGGAGATAAGTATACTGGAAAAAACAAACAATGACCTTGAATCGGATCGGGAAAAATTAGGTGATGATCTGCGTGTTCTAACTGATGATATTGTTAATCAACTAGATAAGGGATTGAGGGAAACTGGATTTTCCAAGAATAAAAGAAATACACTGGAAGAAAAAATTGATGAAATTACTGGTACTGCTCTGGTTCAGATCAGTGGGCGAATTCAGCTGATACGCGATGCTCTCCGTGTCGGTAATGATTCTGACCACAGTCGCCTCCTGGAAAATTGTATTACTGTTTTAAATGATTCAGAATTCAGTTTTCATGAATTCAAAAAGCTTTTTGGAGAATACAGGAACACCAATCCGGATTTTCTTGATGATTTTCTGGCTCCCGAGGGAATTATTACCCAAAAAAGAGATATTGATAATAAAATTTCAACTGTATTTGAAAAGATAAAATTTAACAGAGAGCGGATTAAAGTACTCATAACAGAAAATCGTTTACTCCTGCAGAAAATCGATGAGTATAGGGTAAAACTGGAAGAACAGAAAGTTAATGTCGCAACAATCTCTACGCAACTCGATGCTGTTTCTGAATCCTTAAAAGTTCTCGATCGTGAAAAAGAGGAACACGATGAATTTTTAAAACAGAACAGTCTGGAACTGAGAAATGAGCGTGATAAAAAAAGCAGTGTTGAAAAAAAAATAAAAGAATTGGAAGAAGCCGGGAAGAAATTACTCGAGGACAAGAATACCATCAAAAGAAATCTTGTCGACCTGGAAAAGGGCATTCTGGATAAGAATAAAAAACTTCAGGGAAAAGAACTCGAACTAAAAAAGAAAGTCGAAAAAATAAATAAGATTAACTCTGATATTAGCAAATTTAATATAGATATGGCTCAACTTGAGACAGAAATCCAAAATTTATATAATAATTTTCGAGACAAGAATTCCCGAGAGCTTGATGAGTATAGTGATAGATTCAATCATATTACACGACCGACAACTGAAATAAAAGATAATCTGGCTGAAGCAAAACTGGAATTAAAAACAATTGGTCAAGTAAATCTTATGGCTCCGGAAGAATTTTCAGAAGTTAAGGAGAGATATGATTTTCTCAATGGTCAGTTAGAGGACCTGAAGACGGCAAAAGAAAATCTACTTGAAATAACAAAAGAAATAAAAAGTGAATCGGAAATACTTTTCATGAAAACATATAATGAGATTAGAAAAGAATTTCACGAGATGTTCAGGAGGATGTTCGGAGGAGGTCGCGCTGAATTAAAACTCGTTGACCCTGAAAATATCCTAGAGTCGGGAATCGAGATTTATGCACAGCCTCCGGGGAAAAAACTTGAAAATATCTCACTTCTATCAGGAGGAGAAAAATCTCTTACAGGAGTCGGACTTTTATTTGCAACTTATCTTATTAAACCATCTCCTTTTTGTATCCTCGATGAGATTGATGCCGCATTGGATGAGGCAAATATTCAGCGATTCGTAAATGTGCTGGTTGAATTTGGAAAAAAATCACAATTTATAGTCATTACACATAATAAAAAAACTGTAACTGGTGCAAAAACACTCTTAGGTGTTACAATGCAGGAATCAGGAGTATCAAAAATCATCTCAATCAGACTTGAGGATGAGGTAGAGAATGAAAAAACCAAAGTCGAAATTTAGTTTCATACTTACTGAATATATAGATCCTCATATTATTAAACTCTATATTATTATTCTTATATCAATTTTACTCACTGCAATTATGGTTATTATTGGAGTTAATATCTACAGGTACGGAATATTACAGGAAGAATTAAATAAACCTCCACTATATTCAGAGCAGGATATATCTTCAATATTGAAATCTCCAGGGCTGACAGACTTTATTATACCGGAATCTCTTGATTTGGGAGGCCGGGGATTCGTCTTGTATCGGGAACCAGTGAAAGCCTGGACAGATGAGATGGTTAAGCATTACATTATTCCTCCCGATGAATTGGGTATTGATAAAATTTCTGAGGAGAGCAGACTTATCATGGAACGAAAACTGGATGATATACCGTGAAAAAGTTTTTCATTTTAATATCTTTGTTATTCACAATTATACTCTCAAGTTGTGCAACGGCGGGAAATCCAGAATTATATGCTTATAATTCTATTGATGAAGAAGAAAAAATCGACATAGAATCTTCTGTAGAAATTCCCGAAGTGGAATTTTTTATTTCTGCACCATATGATAGTGATGAAGTCCATGATCTTCCTGTTTCATCCCCTGTGGAATTACCTGATGAGACAGCAGGCGATTTATTTTTGGACGATCAGACAAAAAATGTTTCTCAGGAACCTCTTATTATCCAGAAGGAGCCCTCTGTGCCTGTTATTCAGGATTCGGGTCCCGATGCAGTCATGCCCATTGGCGCATCTTCTTCGAACCAGAATCGGGAACCTGCACCAGTAGAGATTGAACCCCTGAGAATCCAATCCGTTCCCTATACATATAAGAGTAAAGCAATCCCCTTTGGAGAGGATCTTGTACTTGATATAGAGAGGGAAGGGTGGATTTTTGACACTAGCTCCAGTCCCTCTATAATCTTGAAAAGACGTGAGTTTCACAATGGAGAAACCCGGTTCATTTTTTCAGTCGGTGCAATTGAAGAGGTGGAGTTGATCTTTTCCCTTCAAAACCCCTCTAGTGGAGAAGATGAAAAACTCAGCTACACTATCAGTATTGAGAGCTCTGAGAGACCTTTTGAATCTCCTATAGTAATCAATCCTGTTATAGAAAACCACAACTCAGGGAATGATACTCAATTTGATCAGGATATTATTGATTCTATTGAAGAGGAAAATATTCCGGAAATAATTGCATCATTTGATCAACTTGTAGCAGATGAGGACCCCGCAGATAGCGATACTCTGTTTAATGCGTTCACTCTTCTGGAGAGACAGGGCGGGTATGATAAATATCTGATTGATCTGGCTGAGAATGTCTACAGGTTATATCCCTATGACAACCTTAGTGCTGAAATGCTCTTTAAAGCGGCACAATCTATAGAAAAACCCGGACCTCAGCAGAATATCGAAAAAGCACTTCAGTTATTTAAGCTGGTCAGGGATTATTTTCCCGTAAGTATCTATTGTGACAAATCGGAAGAGAGAATAAGATACCTTGAACGGCATTTCATGAAGATTTACTGATGTTTATCTATTGACATAGCTTGTATATTAACGGTATAAAAAAACTAAAACTTTTGGGACTATATATATATAATGTTAGACCGTATTACGGATAAACTTTCCGAGATTACCAGGGGATTCTCTGGTAAGAGCCGGATAAGTGAAAAAAATATAGAGGACGCAGTAAACGAAATTAAGATTGCTCTGCTTGATGCGGATGTGAATTTACGGGTTGTCCGTCGTTTTGTTAACAGTACGATAAAAGAAGCCAGCGGTGAAAATGTATTAAGATCCATTAATCCAGGCCAGATGTTCATAAAGATTGTTTATGACAAAATGGTATCGCTTCTGGGTGATAGTCGCCAGGAGTTGGAATTAAAAGGTCCCGATACCGTATCTTCCATTTTATTACTCGGTTTACAGGGGGCTGGTAAAACAACGGCTGCTGCAAAATTGGCTAAGAGATTACAAAATGAAGGACGAAGACCTTTATTGGCAGCCTGTGATCTTATTAGACCTGCTGCAGTAGAACAACTTTCTATCCTCGGTGAACAGATTGGTATTGAGGTATATAAAGAAGAGACAAAAAATGCAGTTAAAGTTGCTAAAAATGCACTTAAATATGCTAAAAAGAAACAATATGACACCCTGATTATTGATACTGCCGGTAGACTGCAGATTGATCAGGACATGATGAAAGAGATTATAGCTGTCAGGGAAGCGGTGAGCCCTGTTGAAGCATTATTAGTCGCTGACGCCATGACTGGACAAAACGCAGTTGATATGGCAGAAACTTTTGACAAAGAAGTTTCATTGACAGGTGTTATTCTTACTAAATTCGACTCCGATACCCGCGGCGGTGCTGCTCTTTCCCTCAAGAGCATCACAGGGAAACCAATTAAATTCATTGGTGTTGGTGAGAAAGTAGAAGATCTTGAGCCTTTTTATCCCGAACGGATTGCATCCCGTATCCTTGGAATGGGTGATGTGGTCAGCCTGGTTGAAAAAGCTCAGGAAACTGCTACGCAGGAAGAAGCGGATCAACTTGAAAAGA
>JAEINM010000208.1 GCA_016342385.1 Spirochaetaceae bacterium
ATATCAACTTCTGCCTGCATGGCAATTCTGGCGAGTAACTGGTTATAGGGTTCACCGGAAACCGAAAAGATCGGAAGCTTCTGAGACTCTACAAGAGAGTTAAATACATCAATCATAGGGATCCCTGTACGAATCATATTTCGCGGAATGATTCTCTTGGCCGGGTTGAATGAAGGACCACCGATTGTAATGAGGTTGTCAGTCAATTCTGGTCCGTTGTCTCTGGGAGCCCCGGAACCATCAAAGATCCGTCCCATCAGATTGTCAGAAAAGGACACTCTCATCGGATTTCCCAGAAACCGGATTTCATCTCCTGTAGAGATTCCTCTTCCTCCGGCAAAAACCTGCAATGATACAAGACCACCATCGAGTTTAATAACTTCGGCCAGAGATTTTCCATAAGTTGTACTGACTTCCGCCAGCTCTCCGTATTTGATACCGTCGGCATAGACGGTTATAACATTACCGGCGATAGATTCAATTTTACTATATACCTTTCTCATATGGCTATTTCTCCATCAGCTTTGCAGCATTGGCCAGGATTCCGACTTTTTTGTCTGCAATTAGATTATTTATCTCTTTATTATTTAATTTGAATTCATCGCTTTCCCACTCGGAACTGTTGTAATCGAGGAAAGTCTGTCTGAGTTTATTGAACCATGAACGAACTTCTTCTTTTGTATCGAGATCCAGTTCTGCTGTGAGAACATCCATTATCTGGCTGAACAGAAATGCCTGTCTTTCAGGAGTAACAGAAGCATCCACAGGATCAAAGGAGTTCTGCTGATAATATACAGCGTCAAGAAATTCCCCTTTCATATAGACAATAAAGTCATCTGTAGAAGTACCCTCTTCTCCGACAACCTTCATCATGGAACCTATCTCATAACTTCTTCGAAGAAGATCATAGGCAAAAGTGGTCTCATCGGCATTGATAAGACCCGAGTATTTACTCCATGAGTCAAGAGGGTGAATTGCAGGATATTTTCGGGCATCAGATCTCTCTCTGGAAAGACCGAGGAAAGCTCCGACGACTTTCAATGTGGCCTGTGTTACAGGCTCTTCAAAGTTACCACCGGCAGGAGAAACGGTACCACAGATTGTGACTGAACCTTTATCTCCGTTTTTGAGTTTTACAATTCCGGCTCTTTCGTAAAATCCTGAAATGGATGATTCCAGATAGGCGGGGAAGGCCTCTTCTCCGGGAATCTCTTCCAGTCGCCCCGACATCTCACGCATTGCCTGAGCCCACCTGGAAGTGGAATCAGCCAGAAGCATAACATCGAGTCCCATTTGTCTGTAGTATTCAGCCAGAGTTACAGCTGTGTAAACTGATGCTTCACGGGAAGCTACCGGCATGGAGGACGTGTTACAAATAATGATTGTCCTTTCCATAAGTGAACGTCCTGTCTTAGGGTCGAGCAATTCGGGAAACTCTTTCAGTGTTTCAACTACCTCTCCGGCCCGCTCTCCACAAGCGGCAACAATGACAATATCAACTTCGGCATTTTTACTCATGGCCTGCTGAAGGACAGTTTTTCCAGCCCCGAAAGGACCGGGGATACAGAAAGTTCCCCCTTTTGCCACAGGAAGAAATGTATCTATCAGTCTGATTTTTGTCACCAGAGGATCAACAGGTTTCAATCTCTCCTCATAACATTTTATGGCTCTTTTAACAGGCCAGTTAAAGACAAGAGAGACATTAAAAACATTACCCTTGTCGTCTGCAAGTTCAACAACCGTATCTTTCAGCTTGAAAAACCCTTTTTCCTTGATGGATTTAACAGTGTAGGTATCCAGCAGATTAAAGGGAACCATTATTTTATGTACAAAATTATTTTCCGGAACTGAACCGAGAGAGTCTCCTGCTATAACCTTTGTGCCCGTACTTACAAGTGGTGAAAATTCCCATTCACGCTCTCGATTAAGGGCATTGAGATACACTCCTCTTTCAAGGAAAAAACCGGCTTCCTCAGCTAGTTCGGGGAGAGGATTCTGCAATCCGTCATATACCTGACCGATAAGTCCCGGTCCCAGTTCAACAGTGAGCATTTCTTCTGAAAACTCAACCTCATCATCAATCCCGACACCTTTTGTCATTTCAAAAACCTGTACCTGTACTTTATCACCCTGTATCCGGATAACCTCAGATTTAAGTCTCTTACCGCCTGTAATAATATAAGCTACTTCGTTCATGGAAACCACACCGGTTACTTCAACTGAAACCATGTTTCCATTTACACCAACTACTTTTCCAGTATTTTTCATTTAGAATCTCCGACAGTAATATCTTCATTAACATTACTTAGTATATTTTTATATATTTCCTGGTACTTTTCGAATCCTCTCTCCACGTCAAACAATTGCTTTCTTTCAAGCAGCTGCAACTGCAGATAGTAAATAGCCAGAGCATGAAAATCAAAAAAATGTCCTGTCCCCAACTCATTTAAAGCAGCCCACCTCTCTCTATTGAGAAAGTTTTCCGCTTCCAGTGGGGAATCAATTTTCATAGCAGATTGCGCTATTTCAGGCACTCCGAAAAGGATTTCACCATGGCGAATAAATTCTTTTTCATCTACATTCATTTTTTTGGCTCGAAGTTTAACCAGCTCATTTTTTAAACTTTTTTCCCATTCCCAGAAATGTTTAGCCGCACCTTCGAGCAGTTTCTCATCATCGGGAACAGAAATTTTACAGTTCAGGAGCTTTTCCATAGATTCTTCTGTCAGCTCTCTACTGCAATAATCAAGAAAAAGTTCACTGTCAATATGCAGTGAACCATCATATGAGAGCATAGGTAGAGAAGCCATTGTATAATAATACTGACTCAAAATGCGCCCCTTATCCTTTTAAGGTTTCTGTTAAACTTGTATTGAGGTATCTCGAAAGATAATCGGCCAGTACTTCATCGGTAAAATCGAAAAAAGCTTTTCCATCTCTCTCTGAAACTCTAAAACCGGCAGTGGCTCCTTTAAAAGGTTTGACTTCAAGTCCGCTTTTAATCTCTTTTGCCAGCTTAGCAGTTAATTCTTTTTCTATCTCTTTTAACTGATTTTCTGAAACAAGAACCGACAAATCCTCGAGCTCTCCATTCCAGTTTTTAATAATAGAGGTTATACTCTCAGTCAGTGCTTTTCCGGATAAAGCTTCTGCTGTACCGTTTTTTAACAGATGGGAAAATATTTCCCCTATCTGGCTTTTCATATCGAGAATTAAGTCCCTTCCCGCCTGTTTCAATGCTTCTTTTCCAGATTGTTCAGATCTGGCAGCTTCTGCTTTTGCAGCGTCTTTCAATTCAAGAGCTTTTTTATTGGCATTATCAATAATTTCAGCACTTTTAATCTCTGCATTCCTGATTATCTCTGCAGCTTTATCCTCTGCATTCTTCACACCATCTGTTTTGATTTTCTCAATCAGTTCCTTCAGTTGAACATCCATCAAATAACCTCTTTCTATAGGCGTTTTCGCCTTTGTTATATATTTTCTAGTGATAAATAATGTTACCTTTACATATCCATATACTTTGAGACTTTTGTTAATTTTAATTTCACATAATTATATATTGCTGTGGAATACTGCCTTTCCCTAATCTGTTCGGTTATAAAATTTTCTATAAAACCCAAAAACTCATCGGGTGATAAACTTTCATCAATCTTTACATCTTCCAGAAGGACTCCGATCTGATGGATTGAATTCAGTTCCGATTGTAACAGAGCGGAATTTTCCCTAAATACATAATGGGTAATTTCAGAGCTATCGTGTCGACTGGAATATAAATCTTTAAGGCCGTTTAAATCATTCTCAACTTCTTTTAATTCCAGCTGTAATATTTTTACCAAACAACCTAATGATACAGACATGTTAGAGCCTCCGGTTTTTACATAAATTAATTTTAGTATATAGGATTTAATTATTCAATATTTATCTGTATTAGGGCAATTAAACAACTAAGTTTGAAATTTTGCAACTAAAATATATAAAAAGTTATATATTCGGTCACTCTTCATCTCTCGAAGCTCGCTTCGGCGATAAAGTCTATGTGACTGAATGAAGAATTATTGTACTCAGAAATCTATATTACAGAGTTCCCAATGACATGTCTCCATAAATTTTATAAACACTACCATCTTTTTCTACTTTCAGTTCTCTCGTTGGAAAGAAGGTTTTTAATTTGGTTCTGACCAATTCCGCCGTTTCCTTTTCAATGATCATTTTAATTTCCTCCGGAATAGCAGAGAGAGTGGACATATGTACTTCAATAACATATCCTCTGCCCAGCTTAGAACCGTAGCCGGCGGAAAAAGCACAACCCACATTGAATAAGCCATCTGATTCCTTATTGGCGGTTCCACCCCGTACCGTTCTATTGGGGTGGAGCGGATATAAATTGCCATACTTATCTTCGAGGTAATCATCTATTTCGTCAAACATGGCTTTCAATGTCCTTTCCCATGCAACTAATTTGGGATGTCTCATATTATCGATACTCCACTGTTAATTGAATTGTTTCCCGGGTTCTTAAAAAATCTTCCACGCTAATTTTGAAGGAGACATCTGATCCGGAAAAAGTCGCTCCTGCAACCCGGATGATTTCCCCTGGAATAGTGATTATTAAGGAGATAAAATCATCGGGAAAGCTCTCTCTGATTATGTCTAAAGTCTGCTCGGATATTTCCTTTACAAGAGATGCATCGGTAGAGCGGATTGTGAGTAGTTTATTATTACCCGTCTCTTCAAGAAGAAATTCTATTCCTGTAAAAGTTCCCAATGATTCAATCGAATCAAAAGAAACCAGGCTATTTATGTTATATCGGCTGCCATCGTCAGTCATCTCGTAATCATTAATCAGAATTCCACCGGCTAATAAAGCGGCAGACTCAAAATCCTCTCTTGTTAAGGGGATGTTCAGGACTGTTTTTTCACTGTCTATACGATTGATATCCATAGCCAGTGTCGACAGGGAATACACCAGCCTGGCGGTTCCGCTGTTATCACGATTAATACTGATCTCCAGATCCATGGTCAGACAGGAGGAGAAAAGAGCAAGAGAAAGAATAAGAAAAGAGAAACACGTAATTTTTTTATCCATTTTTCAATTCTACCATTATCCGCCGATAGCTTTCATATCGGTCCGGATGTATTTTTCCATTTTTCAGGGCCTCAAGAACAGCACAACCCGGTTCGTGTATATGTGTGCAGCTACTGAAGGAACAGGTACCGAAATAGGGCTGCATCTCAGGAAAGTACTCCTGCAGTTCCAATTCTTCAATATCATACAAGAGCAGTTCTCTCACGCCGGGGGTATCAATAATGTGTCCTCCACCGGGATTCCTGACCATTATGGAATAACAGGTCGTGTGTTTCCCCCGGGAAAATTTCTGTGAGATTTCTGCCGTCTTCTGATGTATATCCGGTTCGATCAGATTGAGGATTGTGGATTTTCCTACACCTGATTGTCCTACAAATGCTACAGATTTTTCTTTAATCCGATTTTTAAGCTCTTCAATCCCCTCACCTGTTTCGGCTGAACAATAAAAGACTTCAATCCCCAGTTCTCTATAATTATTCAGCCGATCTCTAACCTGTTCATTCATAAGCTGGTCAATTTTATTCATAACTATAAGCGGGGTGACACGCCCTCTTTCGGAGGAGATCAGAGCTCTGTCAATAAACCTCGGTCTGAATGGCGGCAGTTCGGGAGATGTGACACAGATAAGAAGATCAAGGTTTGCCGCGAGTGTCTGAGGAGCTTTCCGCTTTTTATTCCACCGGGAAAAATAATTCTGTCTCTCTTCTCTTGAAAGAATCATCCCCTTACCGGGATGATTCTCATCGAGTTCTATATCTACTATATCTCCCGAAGCCAGAGGATTATAAGCTCCGATGGAATCTTTAAGGATTTTCCCCTTGATCCGGCATTCCAGAGCGACCTCTTCTCCCGGAGGGAGAACGTTAAAAATGTTATTCATCCCAAAAAGCACAGTACCTTTCATAATTCTCCAATGACTCCGCTGTATGTCAATGTAAACATTTTTGCGAAATTCCGATATGATTCAACGCAAATCTCTGCTGTGCAATAAAAACGGTCTTCTGTTTTAACTTCTGACTGCAGCGCTTTCTCTTTAATAATATGGATAATCTGATTCCCGACGCCATCTCTGGAGTCAACTATCTGAATGTTCTTTCCAAGACGGGTTTGCAACAAATCTGAAAGATAAATAAAATGGGTACACCCCAGAACAACAGCATCGACATCCATCTCCTGAAACCTTGTGACCGCCTTATCTATAATAAAATTCTTTTCTTTTAAATCGGAAAGAAAAAAGTTATTTTCTACAAACCGGACGATTCCGCTACCGGCAATTTTTTCCACATGGCAATGTGATGCAAAATCCTGTATCAGTCCGTTCAGATACGATCCATTGACGGTGCGCTCAGTAGCCAGAACGCCAATCCGTTTTTTTTGACTCATTTCAGCAGCTGGCTTTACTGCTGGTACAACACCGACAACGGGAATATCCAGTTTCTTTCTCACTGATTCCAGAGCCGTTACCGATGCTGTATTGCAGGCAATAACAAGAAGTTTCGGATTTCCCACCCGATTCAGGTATTCCACTGCCTGAAGAACCAGTTCAACTATTTCCTCCTGAGTCTTTTCTCCATAGGGGAAATTCTTAGAATCGGCAAGATAGAAAAAATTTTCCATGGGCAGCCTATCTTTCACCCATTGCAGATAGGGCAGTCCCCCTACTCCTGAATCTATAAAAGCTATTGGTGCATTGTTACTCATCACCTCTATATTACATGGATAAGTATAGTATATCAATCTTCCCCTTAATAAATTGTACTTGATAGATATGCCGATAATGCTATAGTTTATTTTATGTACTTTTTAAAAAAGTGTTCTTCAGCAAATTGCCATTCTATCTCATTGGCAGATCAGGATTTTTGTCCCGAACACTGTGCAAATAGAGAAGTGATAGAAAAAAACCTAATCCGGGAACTAATCGAAAAGTCCAGTTTTAAAGAAAGAAGTTTTGCCTATATGAATTTTCATGACCTGGATCTCAGGGAGAAAGAATTTGAAAACTGTTCATTTTCCCACTGTAGTTTTAAAAATGTCAGTTTCAGAAAATCACGATTTTCTCTTGTATTCTTCGACTTTACAGATCTGGAGAAAATCGGATTCCATAAGTGTGATTTTATAAATTGTGTTTTTGCCGGATCCA
>JAEINM010000209.1 GCA_016342385.1 Spirochaetaceae bacterium
TTTGTTATTCACGGTGATGACTGGAAAGAGGGTGTTCAGAGGAATACCAGGCAGAGAGTTATCGATGCTCTGGCTCAGTGGGGGGGGGAATTAATCGAACCGGCCTACACTCCGGGAATATCTTCCACTCAACTGAATAAAGCTCTAAAATCCATAGGTACCACACCGGATATCAGGCTTAAAAAACTCCGCCGTCTTCTCAATGCCAAAGATGTCGTCAGAGTGATGGAGGCCCATAGTGGACTATCGGGACTGATAGTTGAAAAAGCCAGTGCCCTCAGGGAGAATAAGACACGGGAATTTGATGCCATGTGGCTAAGCAGCCTCACAGATTCCACGACCAAGGGAAAACCGGATATTGAGTGTGTTGATCTGACATCGAGACTGCAGACAATCAATGATATTCTTGAAATCACGACCAAACCGATTATTTATGATGGAGATAGCGGAGGAATCCCTGAGCATTTTGTCTTTACAGTAAAATCTCTAGAGAGACTGGGCGTTTCTGCTGTTATCATTGAAGATAAAACAGGATTAAAGAAAAACTCCCTCTTCGCCAGTGATGACCTGCAGAAACAGGATACAATTGAAAATATTTCTCATAAAATCAAAGAGGGGAAAAAGGCTCAGATAACCGACGACTTTATGATCATTGCCAGAATAGAAAGTCTGAACCTGGGTAAAGGTGTTGACGATGCCCTGACCAGAGCTGAAGCCTATATTAAAGCAGGCGCTGATGCGATTATGATCCATTCCAAGGAAAAAGACCCTGTAATGTTATTTGAATTCTGTGACCGCTATAATAATTTTGACCAAAAAGTTCCTCTGGTTGCCGTTCCCAGTACATATTCTCATGTAACAGAGACAGAACTGGCCCAGAAGGGGATCTCAATTGTTATATATGCCAATCAGCTCCTGCGGAGTGCCTACCCGATGATGAAGCAGACGGCAGAAACGATCCTGGCCAATGAAAGGGCCCTGGAAGCCGATGCGAACTGCATGGCTATAAAAGAAATCATTTCCCTTATCGGGTAAACACTGAAGGAGTCCATATGATAAATACATTAGAATTCTACAAGGCTTTGCAGCCCCTGGTTGATTTCTACACAGGAGTTCCCGATTCTCTTCTAAAGGATTTCTGTGCCTATCTGAGTGATCACCTGGAAGATGACAGACACATCATTGCCGCAAACGAAGGCAATTCCATAGCTCTTGCTGCAGGCCATTACCTGGCAACGGGAAAACCGTCACTGGTGTATATGCAGAACTCGGGAATCGGAAACACCGTAAATCCTCTCCTCTCGCTTATGGATGCCGATGTCTATGGCATACCGGTTCTTATGCTCATTGGCTGGAGAGGAGAACCGGGGGTAAAAGATGAACCTCAGCATGTAAAGCAGGGAAAAATTACCCTATCTCTTCTTGAATGCATGGGAATAGATTACGCTCTGATGGACAGCAGCAGCGATATGAAACAGATTCTCACGGAAGCGGAAAAACACCTTAGAGAGAACCTCCCCTTTGCTATAGTGGTAAGGAAAAATACCTTTTCCGAATATAAATTACTCTCTGAAAAAGCCGATCTTTCTGATTTTCCCAGGGAGGAAGCTCTAAAAATCCTTGTCAATAAGTCTGAATCGGCAGATATGTTTATCTCAACAACCGGTAAAATCTCAAGAGAACTCTTTGAAATCCGGGAAGAGAATAATCAGTCTCATTCCACAGACTTTCTTATAGTCGGTTCCATGGGTCATACCTCTCAGATAGCCGCCGGGGTAGCCCTGGCGGGGAAGAAAAGGCAGATTATCTGCCTTGACGGAGACGGATCTATGCTGATGCATATGGGATCCCTGGCGGTGAACGGGAATTTGGCAATGAAAAATATGATTCATTTGGTCTTGAATAATGGCGCTCACGATACAGTCGGAGGACAGCCGACTGTATCTAAAAATATGGATCTATGTGCTATTGCCACTGCCTGCGGTTACAAGAAGTGTCTATCCTGTTCAAGTGCAGAAGAACTGGAAAAAGCTCTGGATTCTATGAGAAAAGAAAAAGTCCTCACCTTTATCGAAGTAAAAGTGAAAAAAGGAGCACGAGATAATCTGGGAAGACCGACTATCTCTCCGGTCGATTGTAAAAATGCTTTTATAAAAGAGATGCAGTCCTCTGTATCCCAATAAAAACAGGGGGACCTATTGCAGCAGGTTTATACTGAAAACTTAGAACATCTGGATTTTACCGGACTGGCCCTATCACAAAAAATACTGCTGGTAAGGGGTGGACAATCCTATATTAATTGCGGTGCCTCGAAAGTATTAACAGAGAAACTCAAGGACAGAGAGGTTACGCACTTTAGCGGCTTTCACACAAATCCCCGCCTAGAAGATGTGAGAAAAGGTATTGTCCTTCTCAATGAATCGGGTGCCGATACAATCATAGCTGTCGGTGGCGGCAGCGTCATGGATATGGCGAAACTGATCAAAGGCCTGTCGGGACAGGACTCCGATCCCGGTCAATACATTAGAGGATCTAAGAAACTTAAGGAAAACCGGAATATTAAACTGATTGCCATTCCCACGACATCGGGATCGGGCAGTGAATCCACCCACTTTGCCGTTGTATATATGGATAAGGTAAAATATTCTCTCGCTCATCAGAGTCTGTTGCCCGATTCAATCATACTGGACTACAGGCTTACGGAAAGTATGACACCTTTTCAGACGGCCTGTTCCGCTTTTGATGCACTATCGCAGGGAGTGGAATCACACTGGTCTGTCAACGCAGATCCCCAATCATCAGAGTATTCGGAAAAAGCGATAAAACTGGCTGTCGGGAATCTGGTAAATGCCGTCCGGTCACCGGATCACCGTAATAGGACCGCCATGCAGGAAGCAGCTAATCTGGCGGGGAAAGCTATCAACCTGACAAAAACCACGGCACCCCATGCTTTCTCCTATTACCTGACATCCCATTTTGACATACCCCACGGATATGCCGTGGCTCTTTTGCTGGGGAAGTTCATCATTTTCAACAGTAGGGTCTCAGACAAAGAACTGTCAGACAGGAATAGTTCTCGTCAATCAGTTGTGAACAAAATTAACAATATCTGCGGATTTCTGGGAGCAGAGAGTCCCGAAGATGCCGACTTCCGCATAAACTGCCTCCTGAAAGACTGTGGTTTGGAAAGTGATTTAACAAAACTGATCGACTTAGAGAGTGAATTTGAAAACATCTATAAAAGTGTGAATATAGAACGATTAAAAAACAATCCGAGACTGGTGGAAAATAAAAATGAACTATTCTCCCTGCTCACCGGTCAAGGGGAGAGTGAAAAACAATGTTAGGAGTCCTGTATAATTCATTTATAGAACCTCTGATCCATTTTCTGGAACTGATTCTGAATACGGCATACTCGGCGACAGGTAACTATGGATTATCCATTATAATAATGAGTATAGCTGTCAATATTCTCATATTTCCCTTTTATGCCCTGGCCGAGTCATGGCAGAAAGAGGAGCGGAGGATTTTGAAAAAAATCGGAAAAAAAAGAGATGATATTAAAGCTGTATTCAAAGGCGATGAGCAGTATTTCTACCTGCGGACCTTATACAGGCAGAATCATTACAATCCGCTTATGGCTATCCGTTCCAGTTTCGGCCTTCTTATACAGATCCCCTTTTTTATTGGTGCCTACCAGTTCCTCTCTCACTATCAGGCTCTGGATAATCAATCATTCCTCTTCCTTAACAACCTGGCAAAACCCGATCATCTGGCAAAAACAGTCAATCTCATGCCCTTTATCATGACTCTGATCAATATTGCATCGGCCTATGTCTATTCAAAGGATTTTTCCCGAAGAGACAAAATACAGCTCTTTGCCATGGCTGCACTCTTCCTGGTTCTTCTCTATAATTCCCCCTCGGGACTTCTTTTATACTGGACCTTAAACAATTTTATTTCACTAATAAAAACCTTGATAAAACAGAGTCCTTTCAGAAGAAAACTCAGATCTGTGTCTCTGTATTCAGGAAGAATATACAGATTTCTGAAAATACCGACATGGAGTGTATTTACAGCATGTGCATTTGCCATGTCTTCTGCGGCATTTTATTATCTTGTAAAGATCAGAATGGCAAATATTATCCTTCACATTGCCTATCCGGTTCTTCTGGCTGCTGCCGTCATATCGGCTCTGTATTTTCTTTGGCGGTACAGAGATAATTTCTATTATCATCTGGCGACTCTCATCCTGTCTTTTTTATGGTTCAGATCACTCAGTAAGCTCTTTACTGAAGGCGGTCCCTTTAAAAGTAGTCTGAAGGCTTTATTCTTCGATTTAATTATTATCATTGTCATCAGCTATAGCCTTAGCTACCTGGAAAAACTGGATTCCTACATGAAGAGGAATAAGATCTTCCCAAAGAAGCAGCAGAACAGATTTCTCTACGGTTCACTATCTGTACTTGTATTACTGGGCGGAGCTGTGCTGCAGTCTTCCCTGGTTGCCAGCGCTCCGGGAGAGATAGGATTTTCCGGTTCAATTGTTTTTCTGGTCTTTTTCCGGACTCTATTATGGTTTGGACTGGTACCTCTCTTTTTCTTTTATGCCGGACCAAAGTCTTTTAGAAGACCAATCCTGATGCTGTATATCATTTTTGCTTTTACTGCCCTCATGAATTTCCTATTCTTTCCCGGTGATTACGGTTTAATATCCGACTCCCTTCAATTTGATTCAGGAGAAATCAATCATTCCAGATTACAGATAATGTCAAACCTCGTGATTCCCCTATTAACAGGACTGGCTGTGCTCTTGCTCTTTATACTGAAAAAAGGGAAATGGATTCTTATTTCTCTACCCGTACTGGTTCTGGCCCTTTTGAGTCTGACGGCGATCAACATTTTCCGAATACAGACACATGAAAGCAGAAATACCTCAGGACCGGAACTCAATAAAGAGTTATCTCCCAGAATCGCCTTTTCAAAAGAGCAATCCAATACTGTCATTCTCTTTCTGGACAGAGCCCTTGCCGGGGCCGTCCCGATAGCTCTCAAGGATTTCCCGGAACTCTACGATGCCTATGATGGATTCACATGGTACAGAGACACTCTTTCTTTCGGTGTAAATACAGCCACAGCCATACCGGCTATGCTGGGAGGATACGAATATAATCCTCAGGGAATGATTGACCAGCCTGAAAAAAGTCTCATAGATAAAGTAACAGAAGCCTGGATGGTTCTCCCGACAATTTTCTCCCAGAACAAGAGTTCTGTATACATTGAGTACAATAATAATTTCCATCTCAAATTCCCGAAAGAGGAGCTTCTGGCTCTGTCGGAAGATGTAACAATTGATTCCTTTTATGACGCTTTTACACAGAGATGGCTGGGAGAGAGCACAATGATCTCTGATTTCAGCCAGTATCTCCAGAGGGACAAATCCCTTTTCATGTTTTCCCTCATGCGTCTGTCCCCCTATTATTTTAGAAAGCAGATCTATCAGAATGGACTATGGAATAGCGTAGGGAGAAATAGCAATGATCTGAAACAGGTCGCCAACCTCGCCGGAGCCAGAGACCTGCTAAAAGAATGGAGCTCACTGGATTACCTTCCGGAATTGAGTTACACAGGCAGCAATAAATCGACTTTCTCTTTTGTGGGAAACAACTCGACTCATGAAGTCCTGGGAATAGACAGTACCTACACTCCCTCTATTTCAGAGATCGATTATCCTCAAGAGGACCTGAGAAAATACGGCTCGACTTTCTCTGCCCAGCATATCTACACAAATGTGGCTGTTTTGAAAAAAGTGACTGACTGGCTGCAGTGGATGAAAAACAATGAGGTCTACGATAATACTCAGATAGTGATCGTGTCCGATCATGGTCAATTAAGAAAAAAAGTCTACAATGACCTGTTCAAAGGAGTTGAGCCCGATGAGAATCAGCCGGATTTTAACGGTTTCCACCCTCTTCTCTTTTTCAAACCCTTTAAGTCTCGAGGAAAACTGGAAATTAGTGATAAATTTATGACAAATGCCGATGTTCCCTCACTGGTACTGGATGCATTTGGTGACTTTAACAATCCCTATACAGGCCATCGGATCAACTCAGATAAAAAATCAGAACCTCTCCTTGTGGGAAATGGGGTCTGGGAAATCTTCAGACATCTGCCTGACCAGTATCTTTATGACGAATCGTATTACGTTAAAGACAGCATGCTTGAACCATCAAACTGGAGTAAAATCAAATAATGAAAAGACCTGTTCATATATGTATATTTATCTTTCTGATTACAACTCCCCTAGCCGCTTATATTGACCCGGCAACGGGAAGCATGCTCTTCTCGGCTCTAATCGGCATACTGGCGTCCTCCTATTTTCTGTTCAAACAGATTATTATGAAGCTCAAGTTTTTTTCCCCCGGAGAGAGCCGGAAAAAGAGCAGTTTTCATTCCATAATCCTCTATTCTGAAGGTGCGCAATACTGGTATGTATTCAAGCCTCTTCTCGATGGACTCACCAGATCTGGAGAACCCTGTGCTTATTTTACATCGGATGAGTCGGACCCGGGACTGAACTATGACTCAACACTGGTAACAACCAGGTTTATCGGGACAGGTAACAGAGCATATATGAAACTCAATATGCTGGAAGCGGATATTTGTGTGACAACAACCCCGGGACTCGATGTGCTGCAGTTCAAACGGTCAAAAAAAGTCAAACATTATTCTCATATTATGCATTCCCTGAACAACACGTCAACTTACAGGCTCTTCGGTCTCGATTACTATGACTCGGTTCTTCTGAACGGTCCACATCAGACCGGAATTATCCGGGAACTCGAAAGAGTCCGGGGGACAAAAGTGAAAGACCTCAGAATTATCGGTAGCACCTATCTCGATGTACTGGCGGAAAAACTCCCGGAACTTCCAAAGGGGAAGGAGAAAGAATTCACTGTGCTCCTCTCTCCTTCGTGGGGGCCAAATGGCCTGTTGACAAAATACGGTATGGATCTGCTGAAACCTCTGGGGGAAAGCGGTATGAAAATTATACTGAGACCTCATCCTCAGAGTTCTATATCTGAACAGGAATTGCTGAATTCTCTGAAAGAGAATCTTTATACCTACAAGAATATAGAGTGGGACTTCAGCAAAGATAATATTCTGA
>JAEINM010000210.1 GCA_016342385.1 Spirochaetaceae bacterium
AGAAGAATGACAGCCAGGATCAGGGAAATAACAAAGATGAGAAGTGTTCTTAAAATAATGTTGGTGATTTCTCCATAAAAAGCCTTTCTGTCAACTGATACTAGAATATACCAGCCGAAAGGAGAGAAGAACGATGTGTCGGCAATAATCCCTTTCCCGTTGATTGTGAGGTTCTGCCAGCCGGTTTCCCGGGTTTCAATTTTTTTCAGCAGTCGATTTATATCATTGTCTTCGAGTATTATCTCGCCGGTTTTCAGTGTAATCTCCCCCAGCTTGTTAATGGCGAATATTCTCTCAGAATCACTACCGATGAGAGTTTTCGCAAAGCTTTCAACAGCTGCTTTTGAAATACTGATGAATTTTTCATCCTTTTCGAGATCGTTGTCAGCCAGGAGGTTCCACTGGTTATCCATATAGTTCGTCAGGACTTCTGTTTTAAATGTCAGAAATCCGGTTGCAACGACTGTTATTCCGTTCCTGGCTGATAGAATGGCAACTATAAGGGTAATTATTAATGGCGTAATGATAAGAGGTATTGTTATGAGTATTATTTTAGAACGAATATTCATTGTTTATAACCTATGCCATAATTATAATGTTATTAGATCTTAGAACAATAGTTAATTGCGATTAATGGTTGGAGAATAATGGCAAGTCTTCTGGAAAGAGCAAAACAGGTTAGAGAAGTCATTCGGGAAGAGAAGGAAATTGAAGCTATCCCCCTGGATGAAAGAGAGGCCATTTACAAAGAAATTGATAGATCTATTTCATCGGGCCGTTTACGGATACGGGAAAGTACTTTTTCTTTTGAACCGGAAAAAAATGATCAAAGACTACCGGTTCTGGTCAATGGGATTGCCTTTCTTATCATTATTGGTCTTTCCTTATTTTTTTACATTTATTTTAACAGAGTTGAAACATTTATTGTTACAGAATCAGAGACTATCGTATCGGCGGAAAGTGCCCTGGTTGAAACCTTAAAGGAAGAATCCCAACAGAGACTGAATGAGAAAGAACAGGAGATCCTGAGTATTCAGAACCGTCTTGAAGAGATGAGACGTCGGCAGGAGACCTTGCAGTTAACCTCTCAGGAAGAAACTGCAAGGATTGAAAAGGAACTGAGATCTGTTTTTGAAGCGGAACTGGAATCTGAAAGGGTCAAACTTCAAAATGAGGGATTTTCCACCTCCTATATTGAGGAAAAACTACAGGAATTGGAAGCTCAGAAAGATATTGAGTTTAATAAGCAGATTCAAGAGTTGCAAACCCGGCTGGAAGAGGAACATCTGGCAAGAGATAATGAGATATCAGATCTAATTTCATCTTATGAAGCAAATCTTCAGAGTGTTCTGGATGAGCAGATTGCTCTAGAAAATTCTCAAAAAGAGCAACTGGAAGGGGAAAGGGATAAGGTCTTAAACGATCTGGCAAATATGGAACAGATGAAAAAGCAGGAGGATTTTATTCTCGGGCAGATAGTTTCGCTTTACAGTGAAATTAATAGGAATATTCAGAACAGTGAGTATGATTCTGCCAGAGAAAATCTGGTGTCGCTTGAAGACTATCTGAATCTGAAAAGTGTCTCTCTGCTACCTGCGGTTAAATTTAGAAGAGATGTGGACATTTTTATGATTCATTCCTTAAGAAAACTCATTGATGTGGAAATAAAGGCTCTGGAAGCGACTATTGTATCAGAGATTCCTCTTCCCGAAATCAAAGAAGAGAATGAATCAGACAGAATCTTAGCTGTCATTTCCGAAATAGTAGAGCAGGGTAATTTTCTCTACGAGCAGGGGGATCTTGAAGCGGCACGGGAGTCTTATCTTCAGGCTATTTCCTATGTTCCCGCTCTGGATGCCGGTTATTTACGACTTCAGGAGATTGAAAAACTGGATTTTATCAATGAAGAGGAACTGTTCACTAAAAATTTCAATGAAGGCAATCGCTCCTTTGATACAGAGAATTTTGAAGCGGCTATTACACAGTATCAGCAGGCTCTCCAGTATCTTGCTTATGACAGTGATTCGGTCTCCCGAATTGTAAATCGACTGGTTGAAGCGGGGCTGGAGATTGAAACCGCAAAAGGCAATTCCCTCGTCTCTTCTGAGGATCTCACACTGATTAATGAGGCTAAAATCCATGAACAGTCCCGAAATACCCTGATTGATGAACTGAATACATTAGAGAGAAAATTCCTGGTTTCCCATTCCGAAAGCACAGCAGATAGTGGTACAACAGAGAATCTGGTTTCTCTGCTGGGAACTAAACTGCTCATAAAAGAAGTACTCGCATCTGATTCGATCAGGGAGGAATATCCCGACCTGCATGAAAAAATGGAGTTGTATCTCGAAGCCTACGGTAAAGAGAAGGAGAAAGCCGGTAGAGATGCGGCACTGAGTGAAATTGTTGCAGTTACCGAGGTTTTATCTACGGAGAATACCGGTAGAACGGCTACTCATGAGGAGCAGAAACAGAAGGAACTGTTTCTACAGTTTCTTGATAACCTCAAGAGTATTATTGAAGCGGGTGTTTAGGGTCCTGCAGTAACTGTCAGGACATAATCTGCATTATTCACTGTCGAATAAAAATTTATTAGAATGTGATGTTCTTCTAAAGAGGTAACGCCTGTTGATATAGGAGATTCAGAAATGTTAGAAGTGTCAATAGAAGAAGCAACTGTACCAAGACTATCAGTCAGATACAGGTCGAGGTCACATGCTGCGCTCCAGGTGACCTCGATATCTAGGGTATTTGTAGCAGAACTTGTTCTAATGGCATAATTATCAAAGAAACCTGCAGTATCATCCATTTTTCCGTTTATAATAAGAATATCTCCCGGATGTAACATTATAGAATAATCAACTACATTACCTGCTATTAAACCATCAAGAGTTGTTTCAAGATCTGATATGGGAGTTTCCCATACACTAATTGGGCCTGATAGATAAAAATTATTGACAGAATTACTGTCATCTCCAGCTTCAATCTGTAACATAATGTAGTAATAACCACTAGTCGCAGGAAGTGAATAGGTATTAAATTCATCTATTGTTATAAGGGAAGATCCTGACCCTGTAAGAGGAGGCATTGATCCTGAATCCACAACAGGATCTAATTCATCCCAATACTCATCGGTTGATCTGTAGGCTGTCCAGTTAATGGTTTCTTGCCCTCCATTACCAGCACTTTCAGTGATGGTAAAAGTGTGTTGCTGATTTTCAGCTGCAGAGAAGAGGTTTTCATTTAAATTTCCTCCAATTGTCACAATCGGTAAAACCGGAGCTGTAACTTCATAATCAGGCGGATCGTAGATAGTAAAGGGACCTGCATAACTGGTGTTGTTTGAAATTATGGATTCACGAGTACCATCACCAACATCAGTCACTTCTATAATTAGATAGTACATTCCGGTTATCATTCCTGTCCATGTCCATGTTGTGGAAATCGGAATATTATAAGTGGAAGCTCCAGCGGCAAGAAATCCTGTTGTACCTGTTCCTAGTGATTTTTCACTTCCATCAAAATAGGCACTGTCGCATACAAAGGCTTCCCATTCGACCCCACCGATGCCTCCTGTACTTGTACCGGTAATAAATCCTATATTTGTCAGATCGAAAGTTTCTGAGACCGGGCTTCCCATTGTCACAGTAATAAAATTATGACTCACATTGCTCACAGTGTAATCCGGTTCTGAACCGGAAGTTGGACTGATGGTGAAAAGACCGCTTGATGAATAGTTATTAAATGTATCGGTCTCATCTGAGGAAGCTACTTTGATCAGAACATAATATGCTCCGGCGGTAGCAGGCCATGTCCCTGTCAACGTGATAGCTCCTGACGATCCCGATGCAGTAAGAGCTGCTATATTTCCGGAACTGATAAAAGTATCTATGGTAATATCCAGAATCTGATCGGTAGATGCATAGGCTGTCCAGGTTACACTGGAATTCCCATCATCACTGCCTGTGTTTTCGATGATAAAGTTTTCACCGCTAATTGCTGTGCTGACATCAGCAGCGGGGGTATTATTTGATACTGATGTCACTTCGTAGTCAATATCGGGGGGTGGTTGAACCGTAATGGCCGCATCACTGGTTGTTCCTACATTATCTGTGACCCGTACAGTTGCATTTCCTGCACTATTAGACGGAGCGGTATAGATATTTGTTATCAGACTTTCCCCTAAGCCTCCCAAGGAGGTAGTGAGTGAATAGGTGTAGGGAGGAACTCCGCCTGAAGCAGAGAAAATAACACTATTGGTTTGATTCAACGTTACTGTAGATGGATTTATCGTTAATACCGATGCGGGGGATACAGTAATTGTGGCGTCCTCTGTATTACTCATATTGTCAGTTACCCGTACAGTGGCAGTCCCCGCGTTATCAGAAGGAGCCGTATAAGTACTACCAGTCAGGCTTTCTCCTGTACCAGTCAATGGAGTCAGGAGGGAATAGGTATAGGGCGGAACTCCTCCTGACGTCGAAAAATCGATAGTGCCATTGAGGTTTAACCCTATTGTCACCGGACTTATTGCCAGGGCAGATGACGGGGTTACGGTTACTGTCGAGTCAGCAGTAACTCCCATATTGTCTGTCACACGCACGGTGGCAGTTCCTGTCATATCAGAGGGTGCCGTGTATGTGCTTCCCACAAGAGATTCACCGGCCCCGGCAATGGGAGATAACAGTGAAAAGGTATATGGTGATTCACCACCGGATGCAGATAGAGAGATACTGTCCGATAGATTTAAGTCTATAGAAAGCGGACTGATCGACAGTGTTGGACCAGCTACAGCAGTCACAGTTACAGCGGCATCAGCCGTTGAAGATAGGCTATCTGTGACCCTGACCAGAGCGGTTCCGGCAGTGTCTCCTGGAGCCGTATAGATATTTCCTGATAGGAATTCTCCTGTCCCTCCAATCGGAGTTAATAGGCTGTAGGTAAAAGGACCAGTTCCTCCAACAGCATTAAAAGTTACAGAATTCCCACTATAGATTCCTATCGATGATGGTGTTATGCCGAGAGCTGGTGGTGGTCCCGTCGAATCGATAATCGCAACTGAAGCCGTATCAGTTAGTCCGGAAGTATCTGATACCAGAATTGTACAAGATCCCGATGTTGCAGGAGCAGTAAAAACTCCGCTTGAAGAGTTTATTGTCCCTAAACCGTTTTGAATGGAATAGGTATAGGGTGGGATTCCACCTGTTGCAGTAAATGCAATAGTTTCCAGTATGACAACCTGAGCCGATTCCGGTGATAGATTTAAAAGGGTGTCTCCGATGGCTATGACAGTAACAGTAGCCGTATCTATCAATCCATAGTCATCTGTGACTTGAATTGTACTTGAACCGGGGACAGAGGGAGCTCTATATAATCCTGTAACAGAATCAATCATTCCCAGTCCCTCGAGTAGGGAGAAGGTATAAGGAGGAATCCCGCCGGTAGCTGAAAACTGTGTTGTTTTCAATACTCCTACCTGAGTCAATTCGGGGGAGATCCTGAGTTCAAGCCCCTCGGGACCATCTATGACATCGACAAGGCTGAAAGACTGGTTACAATTTGCAATAAGGAAAATTATTGTGAACGAGAAAATCAGGTTTTTCATTAATCCGGAACCGGAAAATCTTTCAGTATTCATACCACCCTGTACTTTAAATGACTTTTGGGTGCCTGATGCAGAAGAAAGAAATTATGGCTGGTATTCAGCTATTTCTTTATAACTAAATCATTTAATTAAACCCTGCAAAGACTTAGATGTTTTAATCAATTGTATTAGCAGATATTAGTAATTCTACCATTTTAAATTTAGACCGATGGAAGGTGAAAATCCAGTGATAATTAAGGATTTTTCAAAGTAGATCTGATAATTGGCAGAGAGGTAGAATCCGAAAAGAGGAGCAAGGTTCAGCACTAACCCGAACCCCCCGGAAGCAAAGGGGATGATTGTTTTGATATATCCTTCTTCATTTTTATTGAGCATAAAGAGTGAGATCCCACCACTCATCTGTATATATAATCCGAGAATAGAAGTGGTATCTATTCCGAGTCTGAATTCGGGACCGGCCGATATGAGAATATTTTCTGTTGAGATTAATACACCAGTAGCTGTAAAATAATTGAGAGAAGTATGCAGCCCCAGCCCCCAATAACCAAATGATGTTTCGAACCGGTATTCCATATGGACTTCCGGCTTTAATCCCACTTTAATATAATTTGAGGCCTCTCCTGTTGCTAGAAAGGGTGAAAAGCCTGTAGAAAATTTAAAATGTCTGAACCTTATATTTTTCTCCTGAGTCTTCGTTTGAGCTTCGGTTTGAGCTTCGGTTTGAGCTTCGGTTTGAGCTTCGGTTTGAGCTTCGGTTTGAGCTTCAGTTTGAGCTTCAGTTTGAGCTTCAGTTTGAGCTCTTATATAATCCCAGTCGAAACTCTCTATTACTTTTATAATCGTTTCACGAAGATTCATGTCCAGATCCAGGTCCATCTTGCTGATTGTAGAAGTGGAGAATTCAATCTGTCCTTTATCTGTTCTATAGCTGTTCAGCTGAAGATGCAGATTATTGTCCTCCATATGATAATGGCTATTGACAATATAGGGAGATTTCATAGCATTGGCTTTGACTACAAGATCCTCCAATTGGTTAATTTCATCTGTAAGAACTCTGAAGCCTCTCACTTTGAGTTCAATGGAAATGCTGTCATTAATTATTTGAGACAAGTCGGTTGAAACAGAATCATTCTTTGTGGTCGCCATAATAAATATCAGAGGAGCATCCCCGGGTGAATCCTGAGAGTATGCCAGTTGTCCACTTGAATAGAGTATGATGAATAATAGGATTAAATACACTCTCATAAGTATGCCCGATTCCTTAAATAAACAGGATAATATTCAGTTTAATGTATAGATATGCTTTTGACTATTCAGTACCGGATATTTTATCATTTTTAATGTTTACTTTTTATTGATGCGGACCGGCGAATTTAAAACAAACCGATGTCCATTGCATACGGGTGTTTCTTTCCACTATACTTAGATAAACTACAATGAGAGAAGTGCAGTAATAAAGTAAATGAATATAAAAGAAAAGATTCAAAAAATAAGATTAAATCCCAAGGCTTATTATGAACGGGAAATTGGAAAATTAAATTTCTCGGAAGACGAATCT
>JAEINM010000211.1 GCA_016342385.1 Spirochaetaceae bacterium
TAAGGAAAAATTAATTGACCCGAACAATGGGCTTATAGACCTCAAAAATAAAATGATAAAGGCCATAGGTGACCCGCATAAACGATTTCAGGAAGATGGTTTGAGACCCTTGAGAGCCTGCCGTTTCGCGGCTCAATTGAATTTCAGAATTGAAGATAAAACCTTTAAGGCAATAAGCGATAACCTGGATAAATTCAAGAGTGTCTCTAAAGAGAGGATTTATGACGAACTTGTTAAGACCATGAAATCTGAAAAGCCCTCAATAACAATCCATCTTCTGGACAAATCGGGACTTCTCGATTTGATCTCAGGGGATTTCTCGAAATGTAAAGGAGTGAAGCAGAGGGAGAGACATAAATACGATGTTTTTGAACATTTGCTATATACATGTGATTATTGCCCAAGAGAGAACACAGACCTTAGATTTGCCGGATTGTTTCATGATCTAGGTAAAGTTTCCGTTCTAAAATATTCAGAAGATGGCACGCCGACCTTCTATAATCATGAAAAAGTTTCTTCGGAAATAGCCCTTTCCATTATGACCCAATTGAAATTTCCCAATAAGAAAATCCAGAAAATCCAACACCTGATTGCCAACCATATGTTTGATTACAACAGGAACTGGACAGACGCCGCTGTAAGGAGGTTTATAGCCCGGGTAGGAGTAGAACACATTTCAGACCTGCTCATTCTTCAGAAGGCTGATATTCGCTCAATGAACACCTCCCCTGAAGCATTTATTCTTCTTGATGAGTTTGAAAACAGAATATCTGATATTTTATCTGCTGGTAATGCCTTTACAATCAGAGATTTATCAATTAATGGTCATATTCTTAATGAAGAAGTATCAATACCGAAGGGGCCTCTTATGGGAAAGGTTCTCAATGCCTTATTAAATGATGTTCTTGAAAATCCGGAATGTAATGAATTAGAAATACTAAAGAAGAAAGCAAAAATCCATTACAATGACTTAGGGGATAGAGAAACAAGATATTCATAAGCTTCTGCAGCAGCATTTTGTTCTGCTTCTTTTTTATTTTTACCCTCACCTGGACCAAATGTCTTGTTATTAACAGAGACTTCTATAAGGAATGTTTTATCATGGTCTGGTCCAAACTTTTTTAAAAGGGAATATTTAGGGTATAAATGAAATTTCTTCTGTACATATTCCTGAAGTAATGTCTTATAGTCCTTTTTATGTCTGTCTTCCAGTACTTTTGTTATTTCCGGAACCAGTAATTGTAATACAAACTTGCTGGCTTCTCTATAACCTGTATCCAGATAATAAGCACCAATGATGGCTTCCATACAATCTGCCAGGATAGCTTTTTTATTTCTGCCTCCGGAATTCTCCTCCCCTTTTCCAATTAATAAATATTTATCTACATGAATTGATCGGGCCAGAAAATCAAGACTATCTTCGCTGACTACAAAAGATTTAACTTTTGCCAGAAACCCTTCATTTTTGTCAGGCAGAATATTAAATAGGTAATCTGCAGTTATCAGACCTAGTACCGAATCGCCAAGGAATTCCAGTTTTTCGTTATTTTCGATTTTTTGAGAATATTCATTTGCATAGGAACGGTGTATAAAAGCAAGGTTCAAAAGATCGAGTCTTTTGAACCTTATTCCTGCCTGTTTCTCAAAAAGACGAAGAGAACTTCGCCTTTTTGATGAGACATCAGGTGTCTTAACAGGAAAATTCTTTTTAATTGGATTCACAAGGTAGATTATTTACTTTTTTCAGCCTTGATAAAATCTAAAGCATCAGAAACTTTTTCAAATTCTGTTGCTCTTTCATCTGGAACAGAAACACCCATTTCTGAATCAATTGCATAAAGAAGTTCATATGTATCCAGACTGTCTGCACCAAGATCTTCTCTAAATCTTGAATCAAGAGAAACTTTCTCCGCATCAACTTCCAGTTTGTCCGCAATAAGACCTTTTAACTGTTCAAATAATTCGTCCATTCATTATCTCCTTGATAAATTATTAAGCCATTTCGTCAAGCTCAATAACTTGTTTCCCTCTATAAAAACCACATTTAGGGCATACCCTGTGACGCATAATTTTATTGCCACAGTTTGTGCATGACACAAGAGTATCTACACCCATCTTCATATTGATGGATCTTCTTCTCCTGCTTCGGGCTTTTGATGTTTTATACTTAGGTACTGCCATCTCCTACCTCACTTCGCATTGTATATCGGAGATTAAAATAACGTATACAATGTTTTTTGTCAATATCAGCTCATTTACTCTTTAAAAGTTTCTCAACATGAGGAGGAACCATCTGTGAGATATCTGAATTAAAATGAAGAAGCTCTTTTATTGAAGAAGATCTCAGAACAAAATATTTGGGATCAGTCGGGAGAAAGATTGTTTCTACAGAAGAACTCAACTGTTTATTCATCATGGCCAATTCAAACTCATACCCAAAATCCGCCATATTGCGGACTCCTCTCAAGATGACCTTGATTTCGTGTTCAACAGCATAATCAACAATAAGTCGATCCCAGAGTCTAACATTGACACCGGGAAAATCAGCAACAGATTCTTCCAGAAGATGTAATCGCTCATCTGGAGTTAATAAAGGAACTTTCTGATTATTAACAGCAATAATCACATCAAGAGAATCAAATAATTTAGCTCCTCGCCGAATTAGATTTATATGACCTTTTGTAGGTGGATCGAAAGTCCCTGGAAATACTGCTTTTATCATAAAAACACTATATTTTATATTAAGGAAAGGGTCAAATTGTTTTGACTTTTCATTAATGAAAATATAAACTTGCTTATGATTATGAAAAAAATGATATTATTGAGTTTATTAACATTGTTTTTGTTCAGTTGTAAAACAACTGAAGACTCAACTACAGCAGAGATAGAACCTGTAGAGCAAAGAGATGAAGAAGCTGTGTTAATCGAATCGGCTGAAACAGAAACGATCGTTACTGAAGAACCTGAAGTATCAGAAAAAGAAGGAATAGAAGTCTCGGAAGATCTATATAAAAAGACTTTTGATGAAATAGAAGATTTAATTAATCAGGTGACCCAGTTAATTAGAAAGAGAAATTTCAATGGATGGAAAAAATTTCTTTCAGAAAACTACATAGAAATGGTCGGAAGTGCCGAACATTTAAGAAAGGTCTCGGAAAGTCCCAGTTTGAAAGATGTTATTGAACTGAGAAATTTAAGAGATTATTTTCAATGGGTTGTAGTTCCAAGCAGAGCAAATGCCAAATTAGATGAAATCATCTTCAAAGATGAGGAACACGTCACTGCATATATGTATATAGATGATAACAGAACAATATTGTTCCAGTTTGAAATTATTGATGGTATGTGGAAAATAACAATTTGGTAACAACATTTGCTAATAAAGAATCTTAGAGTTACAATTAAAGCGTAAGTAAAGGGGTATTGTATGAACATCAAAAAAATAGCAGCTGCTTTTTTAACTGCTTTATTTTTCATCACTAGTATGCAAGCACAGGAAAATTCATCGGAGCAGACTATAGAGGATGTGTACCTGAAAAGCACCGTAAAGGCACAAATAATCAGAAGCCAGGCTGAATCACCTGATAGAGATATGAAATTGATTGCCATTCAGGACATAGGTGAGATGATTAATAATGGTGAAGTGAATGAAAACAGTATAGAAATAATCGATATTCTTGGAGATCTCTCTGCAGAAGGTATTGATAAAAGAGTTGTTGAAGGCGGAAGAGTTATAAACAATTTTTCCATGGTGCGCAAAGAAGCTGTTCGAATTCTTGGTGAAATCGGTGGAGAAAATGCCAGAAATTCAATTCTGGAAATTTTTAAAAATGAAAATGAAACAATGGTCTTAACAGAAGCTGTTCTTGCTCTTTCTAAAGCAGGGATTGATGAGGATGGAGAAGTCCTGGACCTTATAAGTTGGACTATGCACTCTCAGACTGCTGTGAATAAAGATAATACCTTTGCAAATGCATCTCTATCAGCCATTCAGAAGCTGGCTAAGGATAATGAAGGACTGGATGATGAAAAACTATTCAGAGAAATTGCCGCTATTGCTGATCCCAGAAATGGTTACATCACAGTTGTCAGAATGAAAGCATTGCAGTTATTAGATGAATTACAATCCTATTATTAAATATTAAACTCTACACCTTATACTTTTTTATTGAAAATATTTATAACTAACAAAAAAAAAAAGCCCGTATTTAACGGGCTTTTTTGTTTTCAGGAAATTTAAAACGCATCTCTTTTCGCCATTTAATGATATCTTCCGTATTTTCATATTGAATTTTCTTCACAATTTCAAATTTCTTGTTATTAATAATTTTCACAATTCCAAAATTACCACTACCAAGATATACAATTTTTTCCTGTTTTTCTAAAGATTCACTCTCAGAGAGCTTTTTCAGAATACAGTCAAAATGAGCAGGGTTTTCAGATTCCTGATCATTTATTGCTGATGAAACATCTCTAATTGGTTTATTACAGATAGAACATTCGGGGCCAGTAACTTTTTCTCTGAGACCTTTATTCGGTCTGTTTCGATTACGTCTTTCATTTCTTCGACGAGATCTGCTTTTACTCCTTTCCGGTGCTTGTGCAGATTCATCTTGGTTTCTCATGTCTTCTCCTCATTGATATTCACAATCTCATGAGTCAAAGTAGCCGCGATCTGCCTTATGGCAACATCCAGATACTTTTCATCATCGATTTTCTGCTTCAATTCATTTAGCCGTTTCGGATCAGACTGTTTTGCAATTCTTATCATTGGAGCTCCATCTCCCTAAAACAATTGATTAGATGATGATCTCCTCCTATCCTCCTTGACAGAAAAATCACATCAAAACAAAGTCTGAAATCACAATACTTCTTGTACTTTACCAGAAATTTCATAGGGAATTCTACAATTATCACTATTATATTCAATATTATTGAATATTCATAAAAGATAAATGTGAAAAACCGTCAGATTATCTCAGGAATCGTGATTCCATCTATATTTCTATTTATAATATCGACTTTTCAAGCATGAGACATAAAGCTTCTTTTTGTTATATTAATAATCTTTTGGTATGATGATTATTAACCCTTCTTTGTGGCTAGGGATTTTACATCTAAAGCCTTTAAAATAAAAAGGTTTTTTTCTTGAAGGAGATCGACAATTAGACCTGAACCATCTTTGTACTCTGTCCCGTCAGAATCAATAAGAAGCATGAGTTCAGGCCTGAGAGGCGTGTTGCTATGAACAGAGATGACTCGTCCTATACTGGAATTGCTTAAAAGAACAATGCTTCCAATGGGGTATATTCCCATACTTGAAATAAAACTCTTAACAACTGCCGGATCGAATCTTCTGGAATTATCACTAAGGATGTTTTTCATAGCAAAATAACCAGTCATGGAATTTCTATATGGCCGCTCACAAACCATAGCTTCAAAAGCATCGGCAACAGAGACTATTCGCGCTTCATTACTAATCTCTGTTTCCTTAATCCCCTGAGGATAACCAGCGCCATTCCATCGTTCATGATGCTGTAGGGCTATTTGAGCAACATCTTCGGAATAGTATAGTTCTTTAGCCATTATCTGATATGAATACAATGTGTGCATTCTAAGAGTCTTTAGCTCAGGTTCAGATAATTTCCCATTTTTATTTCTTATCTCTTCGGGTATCCGCAACATTCCACAGTCATGAAGAATTGCACCGATAACTAAATTTTGTAATGTTTTATCTTCCATATGAGAAAAAACACCAATAACAGCAGATAGAATCGCGCAATTTAAACTGCTTTTTGCATAACCATCACCAGCACTGGAACAGATAATCAAACTGATAGTCTCATTCCTTTGCTCCCTGACATACTTGATGATCAAATCTGCCATGGTATCAATAGCTGTTGTATTAAAACTTTCTTTTTTGGAAATCCTATTGAATATATCTGTGAGAAAAGAAACGGCATTTTTATAAAAGTGAACAGAATCACTATCGGCGGATAATCCGAAAAACTCAAAATCAGCTTTAACATCTGCAGGGGTATGATCAATCACAGAGCCTTCAGTGGTAACCTCTTCGACTCCCCACTGAACTAATCTCTGAAGATCTTTTTCTCTGATAGCGACTCCAGCCGGAACAAGGATAACATCATCTTCGACAAAAACCGATGCATCAAATTCCATTCCGACCTGTAAGTCTGCAACTTTTATTATGTTCATTATCCCTTCCTGACTGAGTAAAAACCCCATATATATTAAATAAGAAATGACTTATATGACCTTTATGGATCAATACTCTTTTGCCCTATTATTATAACTGATAGTTTGAAGCTTTACCATTAAGATTTTCTAAAGAAAATGAATATTTAATAACATTCCTGTAAAAATCTGAAAATAAAAAAACCGGATACATTAAAATGATCCGGTTTATTCAGTAAATGTGACTAAAACTACTTAGCTTCTACTTTTTTGCTGGTTTTCTTTCTGATAAGTTCTTTTACTTTTGCTGCTTTTCCAACTCTGTCTCTAATGTAATAGAGTTTTGCTCTTCGGGCTTTACCATGTCTTGTTACTTCGATTTTATCAATTTTCGGCGAGCTTAAAGGGAAAATCCTTTCAACTCCTACACCATGTGACATTTTTCGCACTGTAACAGTTCTGGAAATACCACTGTTGTTTAAGGCTAAAGCGAGACCTTCATAGACCTGAATCCGCTCTGTTTTACCTTCAATAATCTTGTAATAAACTTTAATTGTATCACCAATGTTAAAGTTTTCGTTGTTCTCTTTAACCTGATCAGACTCAATCGATTTAATTATATCCATTAGGTCCTTCCTCCTGAATTTCCATTTCTTTTAACAATTTTTCAGCTTTTACTGACAACTGACCATTTTCTAATAAATCCGGCCTGTTGGCAATAGTTTTTTCAAGCTGTTTCTTCAAACGCCAGTTTGTAATTTTAGCATGATGACCTGATAAAAGTATATCAGGAACTTTCAATCCTTGAAACACTTCAGGACGGGTATAATGAGGGTATTCAAGGAGTGAGTTCTGAAAGCTCTCTTCCTCAAGTGATTCCCTGGCTATAACCCCATCACACAAACGGTAAATACTATCAACCAATACAAGAGAAGCGACTTCTCCCGATGA
>JAEINM010000212.1 GCA_016342385.1 Spirochaetaceae bacterium
CATGGAATTCTACTACAGGAACGACCTACACACCGTATCGCGTTGAAGGTACATATGAAGTTGAAGTCCGCGAAAGAGATAACGCAGGGAACTGGTCCTCTATCAGCAGTCATAGAATAACTGTTGACACAACAGCTCCAATCATCAGCAGCATTCAAATCCGCGATCCCTCACCTTATGTCAACGACGGAGATTATTCCCATACCAACAGCGAGACCGTATCAGTAATAATCGGAGGCGATATAAGCGCTGAAGGGGGCAGACCGGTCAGCATTAGATACTACGACTATAATCCTTCAGGATGGAAAGACTGGGGTTCCTATTTCACAGGTACCTCTGAAACAATTTCAACAACTGTCTCAGCTACTAACGGATCAAAAACGATCTATGCCGAACTTATTGACGAAGCGGGTAATTACTCCGGCTATATCAATGATACGATAATCCTGGACACCATAGCTCCGACAGGAACCTTTACCATAAATAACGGAGCGACCTATACTCCTTCTCTGGCATTCAAAATGTATCTGAACATCACCGATAATCTGTCTCAAGTTTCAGATTTTATGGTTAGGACCTACGATTATTATGGTGAAGACGGAGATGGATCAGGGTGGGAAGGATACAGACCTTATGCCGCATTAATGGATTCTGACTGCCAATTCTCAACAACAGCCGGCACCAAACAAGCCAGAGCTCTAATCTATGATGCCGCAGGAAATACTGTAAATATATACGATTCAATCATATTACAGGTACCAGTACCGCAGTACGCCTACAAGGGCTATTACAGCAGCGGATCTACTAGTGTCTTTTATACACCTGTAACAGAAGATCCGGGATCGTATACAACTCTATATCGTACCTACTCAACAACCGATCCCAATGCCGATCCCAACAATGGTGATTCTGTAACCTATAGAGGAGATACATACTCTACTTCTTATGATTACTTCTCCATACCGAAAGAACAGATCCTCTACTTCTTTGTCAGGGCCTATAATGGCGATACCGGCGGATGGGGGCCCTACAGCGCCACAAATGTAATGGGATTCTCCTCAACCATAACTATTGTATACGATGATGATGAAGCGGCGGATATCACAAGGGCTAATGACATCAAAAATGTGTTAAAGATGGACCTTCCCGGAGCCAGCACCCAGATAAGCGGGACAATGCCCTCCTATACTGTCACCCTTCTACCGGAAGATCTCGTCTCGACAACTTACAGCACTGGAAACCACATCTATGGGGATCCGGTCATCGTAACCCACGGGACATCTTTTTCCTGGAGCAGTACAACTGACGACAATAAGGTTCGAAACATTATCGCCAATGGTAACTACCACAGTATCTTCGGAATGGGTACAGGGGGGACATCTCTCATATCCATTGTCGATTATAGAGGTTCAGGATGGGGTGTCAGCGGACAATTCCCCAACCAGATCGGTTACGCCCACAGTGCAGTCAGCAGCAGTCAGAAATATCTCAATGTTTGGATTAGCGGGCAGACATACGATCCCTGGACATCGACTAGTTATACACCTCTCTACTCAACAGGTATTATCCATAGCCATAAAGCCCTGCACCTCATCGATTATGGAGGTATGTACGAAGTCAGTGTGTACAGATCAGGGCAGGCAAATGTAACGGGCGGAACGTCGCCCTACTTCCCATTGGCACGGCAAGGTAGGTTCTTCCACTGGGGATTCGATCAGGTACCCGATGACAATGTCAGGGGAAGGGTATTATTTATCAACTCTGTGGAATTGATGAATAATCTCTATTAATATATAGAACATATAACTAGGGGGGCACTCTAATAGAGAGTCAGCCCCTCTTTATTATTTCTATCGTAATCCTGAATAGATTAGAAAGTCTGAATTATTTTGCTTTTCTATCTTTGTACAATTGGGAATTTTAGTCATGAAAAGAATAATAAGAAAAAAAGGCCGTCCCTTTTAGGACAGCCCCGTGTAAGCTAAAAAAAAGCTAAAATGATCTGATTGCCCGTACAAATAAGGGATCTTCTTTAGGATTTCCTCCTAGGGAACCATTACTAAAATCTATCGATATAGCAGAAATATACCCTTCCCCGGGGATTTCTTCATCGGTTGAACTCCAGTATGGGAAATCACTAAGATCTCCAATATTTCTGTTCTTTAATAGGAACATTGCACTTAATTCATCCGCTGAAGGTAAAAACCAATCATCATAGGATACCTCATTATAAATAATAGACAGATCGTTACAAAGTTGTGCTGCATAATCTCCCGCTCCCTGGCTGGCGATTATCAACCCCGTATTGGAACCGCCTGTTCCCAGTTCCATGGCGATTGCTCCAGTCTCGGTATTAGCACCATTATTCCATCTGATTCCACTACTCTGATCATATGGAGCTGCTTCCAGATACTGCCACCCATCAGAAGAACTTCCCTTATCGTAGATAATCCATCCTCCTGCAGGTCCAATAGCAGAGATTGCCGTCCACTGAGCATATAGAATTACATCAGAAGCTGTCATGGGATAAGTTTCGCCCAATTCCAACACTATTCCTGTATCATTACCATCTATATAAAGAGCCCAGCCGGAAAGGATGAGAGAAATTCCAGCGTCTATATTAACAAGGTTTCCTGGATTCTCCGCGGTAGTGAATGAGCCATAATCCAAAGTAACGGGATCAGGGACAGTACCACCTGTACCTTCCGAATCGGCATAAGTAATTGTATACTGATTAATCTCCCATTGAGCATAAAGGGTAATTCCCTCCTGATTCATAGTGATACTAACACCATCGGCATAATCTGTCCCGCTGCCATCAGAAGCGGTATTCCAACCGGTAAAAGAAGCTTCATTTAGTGAATATCCGTTTGCAGTTAGAGTTGCAGATGCACCATATTCCAGATCCATACCAATAGTTGTCCCTGTCGCCAGATCATCATTCTTATCAAATGTAACTGAATAAGTACTAATTTCCCACTGAGCATAGAGAATTAAATCTTCAGATCCCATTGTAAAACTAATACTATCTTCAAAATCTGTCCCGGAACCATCAGATGATGTATTCCATCCTCCAAACAGGGCTCCGACTTTATCAAAACCATTAACAGTTAAATTTGCCGTCATTCCGCTCTCAATCGTTTGATTTTCCATCGTACCTGTGGCAGCGTCATCATTTTTATTAAAAGTAATTGTAAACAATTCGGTATCGGATTCCTGCTGTTCAAGATTATCCGTAGGTTGTTCACAACTCATAAGTAATGACAATACGATTATTGATGCAGATAAAAATTCAAGCACTGTCTTTTTCATTTCAAAATCTCCTTTTTTCATAAAAACGTGTTTAGCGATAATACTGTAATAGATATGTTCTTATATGTTAAATAACTGAATTAATAATTTATAGGTGAGATCTGCTTTTTGAAAAATTGATTATCAGTAAAAGTAAATCTGTAATACTATTTTTACATTCAAGCCATTCTGATGTCAACAAAGACTTTCCCTAATATATCCTTAATCAATAAATAAAATGAGATACCCAACTGGAAAAGGAAACGAAACTTCTGCTGTTCTTTTATTCTGAGGATATAGAAAGATGAATACAAACTGAATGTGTATAAGATACGACTCAGATATTCGAGAAATCGACGTATCTCAGAAAAACTCATCATGAAGCGACTGAATCGTCTCGTTTAACTTGTTTTCCGGCACGACAATGGATAAATTGGTATCCGAAGCGCCCAGAGAGATCATTCTGATAGGTGTCCCGTTCAGTGACCCGAAAACGCGGGAAACAAACACCGAGTCTTTCCACAATTCCTGTCCCACAAGACAGATGATGGCTTTTTTGTATTCCACCGAAGCCGTCCCCATCTCCTCCAGCTCACGAACAATGTTATCAACATGCTCGGGATTTTCAATAGTCATGGATACGGAAACTTCCGAAGTGGAAATAAGATCGACAGGAGTTTTATAGCGATCGAATATGGTAAAAATATTCTTTAAAAATCCATAGGCGTTGAGCATTTTTGAAGATGTAATGGAGACAACTGTAATATCCCTCTTTCCCGTAATCGCCTTAACACCCCGATCATCAACAACAGGAAGTATGGATGTACCGGGACCTTCAGGATTCAGTGTATTTTTCACAAGAACCGGAATTTGCTGTCTCACTGCCGGTTGAATCGTCGCCGGATGAACAACCTTGGCTCCAAAAAAAGCCAACTCTCCCGCTTCAGAATAGGTGATACTATTAATGGTTTTTGCCCCTTTCACATAGCGGGGATCGGAGGTCATAATGCCATCCACATCGGTCCAGATCTGGACTTCCTGAGCCGACAGAGAAGAACCGATTAATGTAGAGGAATAATCACTGCCCCCTCTTCCCAGCGTAGTGGTCACACCATTTTCCGTGGATGAAATAAATCCCTGTGTAACAATCAGTTTCAGCGGTTCGGGAAAAACCTTTTCCCCAATGGCCTCATCTATTTTATCTAATAAAGGGATGGCCGCATTAAAATTCTCATCGGTTATAAGAAAGCTTCTGGCATCGATAAGTTCTGTTTTTATACCACGCTCCATGGCTCTGGAGGCTATTATCCTGGTTGAGAGAAGCTCGCCAAATGAAAGCAGAGCATCACGGCTTCTGGGGCTGCATTCATGAAGGAGAGATAACCCCTTAACCAGAGAAGAGAGCTGAGAAATCAAATCATTTATATCGGCTTGAGTGGATGCGAGAATACCCCCGGAAAGGAATTCCCCGGCTGTTTTCAGATGCATTTCTTTTATCTGATCAACCAGTATATTGGCCTTGTCTCTATCACCGATAACGGCATGTTCAATAATGTCTTCAATTTTATTTGTGGTTTTACCCATGGCAGAAAAGACAAGCACAGGAGCTCTATCGATCTGGGAGTTGGCAATATCGAGAACTCTGTCAATTTTCTCACAGTTCTCTACGGAAGTTCCACCGAATTTCAGTACAATCATTGGTAAATCAGTCTCCTCATATTACCGGACTCGATTATCCGTTCAACAGCGGTATAAATGATTATCACACCTCTATCGATCCGGTTTAATTGAACCTAAACATAGAGTGGATCTCAGCTCAAGGTCAAGTAAGGGGAAGGGAAAACTGTTTCTGAAATTCCTCCAGAGCTGAACAATTTCCCAGTTTCCCCTGCCATAGTGGCGATTTCCCACCGCCTTTTCCCTGGACAAGGGGAAGAAGTTCACTGCGGAAACGGTTAAAATCAAATTCCTCTTCTCCTGTTGAGACAACAGCCCACTGCCCCTCCTCACCTTGTACATTGAGCACACAGAGACTCACATGACGAAAGGAACTGAGAGTGATAATTATCTTTTTAAAATAGGCGGAATCTGCCTCATGAAGAACAAAAGATTTCTTCCCTTCAAGATTCTCATTTCTAATTTCTTCGGCTTTAAGAAAGGCCATCTCTTTCAGTAAACCGCTATTTCTCTTTTTCTCCTCACCTAAAGAGGAGAGGATTCGGTCAAACTCTCTCATGATTCCCTTTAAGGGAACTGATAAGGCCTCTGACATTCTATCTGAGATTTCTGTTTTTTCCCGGTAATCCCTATAGGCGCGGTTTCCGATTAACCAGAAAAGTCTTAAGTGACCACGGACTTTTTCCTGCCCTTTATATTTGATCAGCCCGACTTCCCCGGTCCTGCACAGGTGTACACCACCACAAGCAGCCAGATCCTTCAGAGCCCCAGTAAAAACATCGAAATCCCCGGATAACATCAAAGAGGCTTTTTCAAGATCCTTAAGTGAAGAGCCTTCAAGAGAATCGCCGCCGATCTGAAGGAGTCTGACATTTTCAGTCCGTTTTGTTTCTCTTCTAAGGGGAAACAATGAAACAGGAATCTCTCCGTTCAAATAAGAATAAACAGGGTGATTTGCGCAGACCAGGCCATTGGCGGCATCTTCTATCAGTTCCAGATTTTCAGTACTGATTTCACTCAGGTCTATCTCTATAGAGGTATAATCGTCCGCCTGATGCACGGCAACCGTAGAAGCGCCCAGAATCCTTTTCAGCACGGCTGAAAGGATATGCTGCCCTGTATGCTGCTGCATATAGTCAAAGCGGTAATTCCAGTCGATAACACCTGAGACTGTGGAGCTTTCGGGCAATTCATCCATATAATGATAGATTTGATCCTCTTCCTTCTGGACATGGGTAACCGGGATATCATTCAATGTCCCCTTGTCCCCGGGCTGTCCCCCGCCTTCGGGGTAGAAGGCGGTATGGCTCAGCTGAATCCGCCACCGTTTATCTATTTTTTCCTTTTGAATGATTTCCGCCGTGAATTCACGGAGATAGGGATCGTCATAATATAGTTTTTCAGTCAAGTCTATCTCCACTATAGCAGGATTCTAACTTTTATTCGGTATCAGTTTAGCTATCAAAGAGGCAAATCCCTTTATATTTCTACTCTGAATCCAGACTTTACCAGGCCCTGAAAATTCACAAGTCAATCCCTCACCGGAAAGGACAGTGGACATAAGGCCTTTTGCCGCTTTTCTGATAGTATAAGACACTGATTCTTCAAAAGCCACCATGTGTCCTGTATCAACGATATAAGTCTCTCCGGCACCCAGTTCTTTAAGTGTAACAGCTCCATAACAGCTGAGAAAAACATCTCCCGCTCCGCTGATTTTCTGCAGGAACAACCCCTCTCCGGAAACCAGCCCCTTCAGAGATCCCTGAGTTGATAATTCAAGCCCGGTGCTCCCCGCAAGATAGGCACCCCCCTGACAGAATATTGTCTGTCCTGAAATTTTCAGGTCGATAATATCTCCGGGAACAGGGGGAGCCACAACGACTTCTCCGGGACTGACCGCGGTGAACTCGGAAGAAAAAAGTCCCTCTCCGCCTATAGCCGCTTTAAACATTCCACCGAGACCTTTACCGGTTGTTTTAGATTTCAGCTCAATAGTTGAAGACATGGAAACCATAGCCCCCGCTTCGGCTTTTAAGGTTTCACCAGCAGCCAGCTGAACCTTCAGTGTCGTAAAAACGGGTCTGTTTTCAATTGTATAATCCATTATATATAACTCCTTGAAATGAGAATTTTAATGACTCAT
>JAEINM010000213.1 GCA_016342385.1 Spirochaetaceae bacterium
CCATAAGTCATCGTAAAAAATTTTTTCATGGTATCCACTTTTCAGATTCCCCAGTTTCTGCCCAATAATTTCGGAGATTGTATATCCCGTGCTGGTTTCAAAATAGTGATTTAAATACTGGGGATAACCATCCAAATCGGTAATAATCACTTTTTCATTAAGTTGTTCAATTACGGTAGCCAGACGGGTAACCTGAATCTCCGCCTTCTTCCGTTCTTTTCGATCTGAGAGAACTAGACCCAATATAGCCGTACCTAAGGGGAAGAAAAGTAAGATCGGAAGAGTGACGTTAGAGAGGATGCTGAGAGCTGTCGGCAGGGGTAATGTAAAAAGTGTAAGAAGAGCAGCTATATGGATAATAATCCCAAAGATAAATAGTTCCCAAAATGAATAAGGCTTATTTTTATAAGGCCGAATTTTTTTCCAGAGAAGTCCGGAAGAGGCTGAGATAAGAATCCATAAAATACCGGGGATGACTCCCCCCCCGCCCTGATAGATCCTGAAAATAATCAGAAACGTCACGCCTATTCCAGTCGGGATATATCCGAAGAACAAACCGGAAATACTCATGAGAACGGTACGGGGATCGAAAAAATAACCAGGAGAAAATTCCCAGGGAGTTGACATAAGAATAATCCCGATGAAAGTGAGAACTAATCCGGTAATAGTTTTCTGAGTTATATAATGTTTTCTTCTTTTATTGCTGATAACCATGTCATATAGAAGACCGAGAGATAAGAGGAGAGCAATATTGTGTGTGAAATCACTGAATTGAGTTAGATTCATATAATCCTTTTAAATAATATATATATAAATACTAGTATACTCTCCTGAGGGAATTCCACAACTTTCTAGCCCCTTGAAAATATTCTGTTAAACTGAATGTGACTTGTGGCTCCTGCATCCCCAAAGAGGACTTCTTCTTTTCTGAATATAGGAATCAGAAGCCAGCCTTGCCTAGAAAAGGAAGATCAAATGAGTATTAGTATCCTCGAAAATGGAGAGATGAGTTACTGTTCAATTTGCTTATCATAAGAAAAGTTTTGTGATAGGTTTTATCTTATGAACAGAGATAAAGCAGTAGATGCAAGCTGGCTCAAGGTTATGGCCGATGAGTTCGAAAAGCCCTATATGGAAGGACTGAACCAGTTTCTCCATGATGAAAAAAAGAAGGGGAAACAAATCTTTCCTCCGGAACAGCAGATTTTCCATGCTCTGAATAAAACACCATTCGACAAAGTGAAAGTGCTTATTCTGGGTCAGGATCCCTACCATGGGGAGGGACAGGCTCACGGCCTTTCGTTTTCTGTTCAACCTGGAGTACAGCCGCCGCCCAGTTTAGTCAATATTTTTAAGGAAATGGGAACTGATCTGGGATTAGCGCCTCCCGCTCACGGATGCCTGAACAGTTGGGCTGATCAGGGAGTCCTTCTTCTCAATGCGGTCCTGACAGTTGAAGCTCACAAAGCCGGTTCCCACCGGGGACTGGGCTGGGAAACTTTTACAGACAGAGTCATAAAGGAACTGGAACAGAAAAAAGAAAACCTGGTTTTTATTCTCTGGGGCGGCTATGCCAGGAAAAAAGGTCGTTTTATAAGAAAGGACAGGCATCTCATTATTGAAGGGCCGCACCCCTCGCCTCTCTCATCCTATAGAGGATTTTTCGGGAGCCGGCCCTTTTCCAGGACAAATGCTTATCTTAAAGAGACAGGGCAGATTCCCGTAGACTGGGAACTTCTATAGAAGAATCTGCACCAAGTATGAATTTTATAACCCTTTGTCCTCTTAATTGATGATAAATTCTATCAATTCCTCGCTTTAAAAATCACTGAAATCGGAATTGCCATATTCATCATCATCAATTAGAGCGATTCCTGTCGAGGGCTCCTTATGCCCTATATCCTGAACTGTCTTCTCTATTAGCTTTGGTCTTGATTTTGATTTTTTTTCCTCTTCTCCCAATTTAAAGAAACTGATGGTACTTTGAAGTTGTTGCGCCTGTGCATTTAATTCTTCTGTGGTCGCTGCCATCTCTTCAGTGGAACTGGCACTCTGTTGAATGACCAGATTTAACTGCTGTATTGCATCTGTAATCTGAGTCACTCCAGAGTTCTGCTCAACACTGGAGGCGCTGATTTCCTGTACAAGTTCGGAAGTTCTTCTAATGTCCGGAACAAGTTTAGTCAGCATGTCTCCCGCTTTTTCAGCGGTATTAACAGTCGTTGAAGATAGAGTGGAAATTTCTCCTGCTGCACTTTGGCTACGCTCCGCTAATTTGCGAACTTCCGAAGCAACTACGGCAAATCCTTTCCCCTGTTCTCCGGCTCTTGCCGCTTCAATGGCCGCATTTAATGCCAGAAGATTGGTCTGTCGGGCAATCTCTTCAATGATGGAGATTTTTGTCGCAATCTGCTTCATTGCCGAAACAGCCTGGATGACTGCTTTTCCGGTTTCATCGGCATCACTGGCGGCTTTTTTAGAAATCTTTTCTGTCTGTTCTGAATTATCTGAATTCTGCTGAATATTTGCCCCCATCTCTTCCATGGCAGAACTGGTCTCTTCGACTGATGCTGACTGTTCTGTTGCTCCTTGAGCTATGAGTTGAGCGGATGAACTGATTTCCTGACTGCCCGAAGCGACATTTTGCGAGACACTATGAATATCGAGTACAATGCTGCGCAGTTTGGCTGCCATCTTGTCAAAGGCATCTATCAGTATGCCAATTTCGTCTTTTCGTCGAATATCTATAACTTGAGTCAGGTCTCCATTGGACATTTTTTCGGCAATAATAACCAGTTGAGCAACAGGACGGGTTATATCGATGGTGATAAAAAAGGCGATGATCACACCCAATAGCGCAGCGAGAATACTGACAATAATTGTCAATTGAACAGTGGCCGCTGCTGTTTCATCAAAATGTTCATCCGCTTCTACCTGCTCCTTATGCATTGACTCGGCAATATGGGACAGGGGTTCTATGGTGGCATCGCGAACTCCATCAATCACTTCATCGAGTCTGCGAATTTCCGCTTCATCCTGAATAACAGACAAGGTTTCTTTTTCCAGGGATTCTTTGATCTGGCTCAGAGTTGAAAGAGTGGCGACTCTGGCCCGATCCATCTTCTCGTCCATAGCTCTGACCTTTTCACGGTTTTGACTTTCATTGAGATATAAAAGCGGCAGGGTTTCCTTTTCAAACAAATCGAGATATGTTCTGAAATTCTGGGCAAACTGCTCTGCCAGCTGTAACTCGGCATCGGTATCGGACAACTGTTTCACCTGGAGAATATCTCCCTCGGCATGCTCTCTTATATCTTTCCAGTCTCTCATGGTTTCATTTAGATCGCGGTTAATGATGGCATCGGCAATTACCGGATAAACAGCTTCCAGATCGAGGGATACCTCCATGATATCTATTGAATCATGCATCCTCTGTTCGATCGATTCCTCTTTAGCCAGAATCGGCAGCATTTCATTTTCAAAGATTCCGAGATAATTTTTAAATCCCTTTTCAAATTCTCCTGCCCACTCTTCTTCCTGAGCCGTATCGACAAGTTCGTGAACTCTCTTTATATCTGCCATAGCCATTTCTTTAACCTGAGCAAAATCCTCTCGGCTTTCTTCCAGGTTCCGATTGATCACAGAATCGGCAATAACCGCATAAACAGCATCCACTCTTTTGGCAATGGTTTGAATTTCCATGGCATCGGAGGCCCGGCTTCCGACTTCATTCTCCAAGGTCCCCATTGAATTCAGTGAGAATATCTGATAAACAGCTGCTCCGACAAAAATCAAGACTACCAGAGAAAATCCTAAAAACAGTTTTACTGCGATCCTTAAATTTTTTAGATTCATACCCTCTTCCTTTTCCTTACATCATGCTTTCGTGAACGATCAATATATTAAAGGGTAATATTATTATTCCGACTTATCAAAAAAATATTATATTTTTAAATAATCACTCAATCTCCATGTACAGATCGAGTCTTAAATTGCCCGGAATTGAAGGTTCCAATTCCTCTTCAAACCATCTTTCAGACTTAACCCTGTAACCTTTATGTTTAATCATCTCTTGAAGTTTCTGCCAACCATCAGTAATCCATTTGCCACTGGGATCAGACTCAAAATTCCCCTCAATACCGGTCACGACAAATTTTCCGGCTGTGAGAACTTCAGTTTTTATACTATTACCTGTTTCATCCGACTCATCGGGAATTGTAACAAGGAATTTATACCCGACATTTTCAGGTTCATGGGCAATATTACCAACAGGATTAATATTATGACCGAAGATCCGGTGAGGTTTATTTATCAGATCACTCTTATTCAACCACTCTTCCATTTGTTTTTTTGCCTTATCTTCCGGCTCAGGAGCAAACCCCTCAAAAACAGCCACTCTTAATTGGGGTAAACTTTTTACAATAACACCCATACACATCTCCTCTATAATTGATAATTTTTTGACTCCATTAAAATTCTGAGGTCTTTTTCTAAAATCAACAGGAGATACTCCGAACTCTTTTTTAAAGGCTCGTGAAAATGACTCATGAGTTTTATAACCAGACTCAAAAGCTACATCTACAATCTGTAAATTATTCTTTCCAATAAGGTCTAATGCTCTTGTTAAACGTCTTTTTATTACATATTGCTTGTAACTGAATCCAGTTATTGCCCAAAAATAGTTATAGAAACTTCTCACTGACATATTTGCTTCATCAGCAACATCCTCACAGGTAAGCTGACTGGACAGATTATCTTCAAGGTAATCTATGGTTCTTTGTATCTGTTCGTATATTGTCATGATCACCTCCGCTGTTGATGAATACTAAATTATAGGATTTTACCTTACATTTCTTGATATTTCTTGCAGGAACAAGCTTTTTTATCGGCGAATTGACTCCAAAACTCTTGACTTGAGCTTTGGAGTCATATCTGTAAATTTCGGGGTTTTTATATTGAATTATTTATAATAAAATACTCTAATACAATATTGGAGATACATATATATGACTAAATATCCAGCATATGGTAAGTTTTATGTCTACTTTGCGGTTCCGAAGGAGTTATTATTGTGATAAAAAGAATAAATCCCCATTTCACTTTCTCAAACCCCGATAAACCGGAACTTTTCAGAGAGCAATACCCATACTCTCAAGTGCCGAGAATCCTTTTTGATGAAAAGACAGTACCTATGGCATCACCTGAAAAAATATGGATTACTGATACGACTTTCAGGGATGGACAGCAGGCCCGTCCTCCCTACAAACCGGAGCAGATTCTTCATCTCTTTGACCTCCTCCACCGCCTTGGTGGTCCGGAAGGAATAATTAGACAAAGCGAGTTCTTCCTGTATAGTGATCGGGACAGAGAAGCGGTAGAAGCCTGTATTGACCGGAAATACACCTACCCGGAAGTGACAGGATGGATTCGGGCTAATGAGGATGATTTCAAGCTGGTTAAGAATTTCCGATTAAAAGAGACAGGAATTCTCACATCTGTTTCGGACTATCATATCTATCTCAAGCTAAAAAGCGATCGGAAAAAAGTTCTCGACAGTTATTTACGGATCATCCGTAAATCCCTCGATGAGGGAATCGTTCCCCGCTGTCACTTCGAAGATATTACCAAAGCAGATATTTATGGTTTCTGCCTTCCATTTGCAGAAGAATTAATGAAACTGTCCCAGGAAAGTGGTATCCCCATAAAAATACGCCTGTGTGATACCATGGGGACCGGATTATCCTACCCGGGAGCCGTTCTTCCGCGAAGTATACCAAAGTTGATCCATAGCTTTAATAAGGAATTGGGTTATCCATCTGAACTTCTGGAATGGCATGGCCATAATGATTTTCATAAAGTGCATATAAATGGTTCTACTGCCTGGTTATATGGTTGTTCGGGGCTAAACTCCTCTCTCCTGGGATTTGGAGAGCGGACAGGAAATCCACCACTGGAAGGTGCCGTCATGGAGTATATTGGATTAAGGGGGAGCGCCGATGGAATGGATACCCCTGTCATTACGGAAATTGCCGATTATTTCCGAAATGAGATAAAAGCACCGGTCCCCAGTAATTATCCCTTTGTAGGATCTGATTTTAATACAACAAGGGCAGGCATTCATGCAGACGGGCTCCTAAAAAATGAAGAAATTTACAATATATTCGACACGACAACTATCCTGAACCGTCCTATCCGGGTGATGGTGACCGATAAGTCAGGAATGGCCGGTATTGCTCACTGGCTGAATGAAAACATTCCCGAAATAGTAAATGGACAAATTGAGGCCATTACAAAACGCCATCCCGGAATCAGATATATCTATGAATGGGTTATGACTCAGTATGATAAGGGGAGAACAACCAGTATTTCTTCTGAGGAAATCCTGTCCCGCGCCAGGCATTATATTCCTTCTCTTTTTGAGTCGGATTTTAAAAGAGCGAAAAAGGAAGCTCTGGCACTGGCTCATCGTTTTGCCTCTCAGCTATCCCAATCTCCGGAGATTTCTAGCGGCGAGAGGGAACAACTGGAGAATTATCTGAAGAAAACCATGTCTAAGGAACCATTTATTCACCTTATGGCATTAACCGATACAGATGGTCACCGCATTATCCCCCTTCAAACCCGGAGAGGGGAAAAAGCAAAATTCCGCCGTCTGAGCAGAAAGGATTTTAATAACAAGGAGTGGTTTAAAAATGCTCTGACAAAGGAGGAAATCTATCAGTCCGATTTATTTTTCTCAGAGTATACGGGAGAACTGATTATGACGACGGCACTGCCACTTAAAGATAAAACCGGAAATCTCTACGGAGTTCTGGATATAGATTTCAAATTTGAAGAAGTGATTAAATTGCTGGATAATCTACCTGTAAAACAGATCTGAGCATAAAAATTGGTGTCCTATAGGTCTGACTGACACTCCAACCAGGGTTGATGTAGCACGACAGGCCGTAAACAATAGGAGGGATTATGAATGTAATTCTACAGCTATTGAATATGCTAACGTTGATACTTTTACATAGCTACATCCTATTTTCATAGATTAAATTTATTGTTGAAGGAGAACATGATGAGTTTTTATGAGGTCTCGAAAGTGCGGCAGAATATTTGGGC
>JAEINM010000214.1 GCA_016342385.1 Spirochaetaceae bacterium
GAAGAAAGAACTTGTTGAACAACACCTTCATCCCTATACACAGGCATTATTCAATGCCTTTCCCCTGACCGATCCCAAAGGTCGTGAGAAAAAAGAGCAGGTGTTGATGGGGGATGTTCCCTCTCCGATCAATCCTCCAGAGGGGTGTCACTTTCATCCACGGTGTCCTCATGCCATGGATAAATGCAGAGTCGAATATCCTGAACTGAAAGAGGTCAGCCCCGGGCATAAAGTCGCCTGCTGGCTTCACAACTGATTATATAAACTCCCGGCCATCGATCCGGGAGTTTTTTATTACCGGGAGAAAATGGAATTTGTTTAAATTATCTGAAATTAGTTCAAAAGAGCTTCTCACTCTGATCTACAGTAAAAACAGAACAATAATCGATATTAGAACAGTGAATTCCTACAATGGCTGGATGGAACTGGGAGAGCCACGGGAGGGACATATAAGAAGGGCTGTCAGCATACCTTTTCAATGGATATTTCACCCCCTTTGGGATACGGTTCTCCAGAGAAAAAACCTCCGGAAGAACCACACTGTGGTTATTTATGGAATAAATAGAAAAGAAATAGATGTTACGGCAGAAAAACTGCACAAAACAGGATTCACAGATGTAAGAGTGTATTATCACTTTATCGATGAGTGGTGCAGGAATGACGTCTACCCCATGGAGTATCTCTATCGATACAAACAGCTGGTATCGGCAGATTGGCTCAAGGAGCTCATGGAGAAGGGTAAGACCGATGGGTCTAATAATGAGAATTATATAATTTGTCATTGCCATTATCAAAATCGGGAATCCTATTTAAAAAGACATATCCCCGGAGCCATAGAGCTGAATACAGACTGGCTTGAATCTCCCGCAACATGGAATCGACGAAGTCCCCTTGAGCTGAAAGCGGCTTTGGAAAGTATGGGGATTGGCAGGAACTCTACTGTTATATTATATGGTGAAGATTCTTCCCGAAAACACAACAATAAATATGACGAAAAGAATTTCGGCCAGCTGGCTTCATTCCGATGTGCTCTAATTCTGCTCTATTCCGGAGTGAAAGATGTAAAGATTCTAAATGGCGGTTTCAACAGTTGGATGGAATCTGGTTTTACGGTCTCTACCGGTAAATCGATTCCATCCCCTATCGACAACTTTGGTGTTTCGGTTCCTTTTAATCCTCAATTATTCATAGACCAGAGTGATGCGAAAGAATATCTCTCACATAGAGAGAAGAGTTTGATCAGTATCAGAAGCTGGCCTGAATATATAGGAGAAAAAAGTGGTTATAGCTACATATCCAGAAAGGGACGGATACCGGGAGCCCTTTTTTCCAACTGTGGGAGCGATTCCTACCATATGGAAAACTACAGAAACATCGATCAGACTTGCCGTGAATACGGTGCTGTAAAAAAAATGTGGTGTCAATCCGGGATTTTACGAAGAGGAACAAAAGCGTTTTACTGCGGAACAGGCTGGAAAGCCAGTGAAGCCTGGTTCAATGCCTATTTAATGGGCTGGGAAGAGATCTCCGTTTATGATGGAGGTTGGTTTGAATGGAGTAATAATGTAGAGAATCCAATTGAAAGAGGTATTCCATCGGACTCACATCGCAATAATGCATTTTATGATTTCGATTTCATGAGTACAGGCAGACTGCTTAAACCGATTAGTAATGTAAAAGCCATACCAAACCACCCCGTATAGCGGTAATGTCCCCAGATCCCCTCCATGAGGCTGAAAAGCCACGGTCCGACAGCACTCCCCGCCACCATAAAGCTCATGGCCAGTCCGGAGATGGCTCCCAGGTGTTCCCGTCCATAGAGTTTCGGCCAGGCCACCGATGTGATAACACCGAATAGCCCGCCGGCAATTCCCATACCGAGAATAAGGAGAATGGCAGAGAGTCTATTATAGGGCATGGATATGGCAAGAGCCGCTACAAAAGTCCCTAAAACCAGAGCATAAAAAATATTTTTCATGCGGATAATATCACTGAGCCAGCTACCGAGAAATCGGGATCCCACAGAGATGATTGCAATGGGGAGAAAAATGGCGACAGCCTCTCCTTTACTCTTATCCAGTGATGCAAAAATGGAAGTGACATGAAAAGTGAAAGCCGTATTGTAGAGAGCCCAGTAGAAGAGCAGCAGGAGGTAAAACCATAATTGCGGATCTCTCCTGGCTTCAGCCAGAGTGTAATTTCTCTTTACATCATTCGGTCGGGACCGGCTTCCCGTCTTAATATGAACACCTTGCTCCATCTCCATTTGACAGTCCTCAGGACTGTCTCTGAATATGATAATGATAAAAGGGAGGATGGCTATAATGAGAATTAAACCTATTATCAGCCAGGATTGTTCCCAGCTGGAAAAATCAATCAGAGCCTGAAGAACCCGGGGGGCATAGGAAAACCCGAAAGAAGTAAAAATCCCCATTATGGCTGCGGCGAATCCTCTGTGAACCTCAAACCAGCGCATCACCATACCTCTTGATACAAGAGTCAGAACACCCTGTCCGAAAAAGCGGATACCGAGAAAACCGAATATCATCAGGGTAAATGCTACAGGAATAGCCGGGAGGCCGGTTGAATTATGTATAAAATCAGTGACAATGACAGATTTTGATAGCAGGATAAGACACAATCCCAGAAAAAAAGCTGATCCTGCCGCGGCTACCCGTGCACCGAATTTATCGTAGAAAATCCCGGCATAGGTCAATAAAAAAGAACTTGTCAGAGTTCCTATCATATAGGCCGTAGAAATCTGTATTCTGGTCAAGTTCAAATGGCTTATAAGATGATCTGTGTAGACCGAGACACCCATGGTCTGACCAGGGATGCTGAAAAGAATGCCCAAAGACCCGGCAACTAATATGATCCACCCGTAATAGAGTGGACTTCTTTTCACTGAAAAAGGGAAATTCCCCGCAATCAGGTGATGTTTTTCATTTCTTTTGTTTTTCTTAAGAGTTTTATTCATGAGTTGTAAAGAAATAACACATGAGAAAGAGAATTACAAGCTGAGAATCGAGGCGCAGGCAAGCAGTGCCCCGATGGTATTTTCTTCTAAATAGGATATTTCTCAATTTATAACTTATAATATGAATACAAGACAATTTTATTCTTATTAATTTTTTTCCTTAATGAATTGCCTAATTTGAATAAATCAGAGGGATTTGTATGAAAAACAAAGAGAAAAATAGACCTTTTGTATCACTTGGATTTACTGATGAAAAAGTTCCTGAAGGCACACATATGTGCTTAATCTTTACAAAAGAAGAAGAGAGAAAAGATTCCTTACTCAAGTATTTATTAAGCGGCCTTAAGGATGGAGAAAGAACAGCCTGTTTTTCCGGTAAAGTAACCGAAAATGAGTTAAGAGATTACTTTTCAGAAAATGGAATTTCCTATGACGAAAGAAAAGATCATAATGCCATAAAACTGTCAGGAACAAGTGAAGTCTATTTTGATGAAGGTACATTTGATCCCGATCGGATGATTAATTTATTAACCACTTATTACAATGAAGCCAGAGAAATGGATTTTCCCGCAGCCCGTGTTATTGGAGAAATGATTCCTGAAGTGGAGAAAGTTCCCGGAGGAGACAGATTGCTCGAATATGAGGCGAAAGTAAGTATTCTACAGGAAGATCATCCGGTAACTGCCGTATGTCAGTATGATGCCAATGTTTTTGATGGGGCAACAATTATGAACGTACTAAAAGTACACCCTCAAATGATAGTGAATGGCTTGGTCGTACAGAATCCTTTCTTTATTGATCCCCATGAGTTTCTAAAAAGCTGTTAAATGAAAAATAACCATAAGCTATCAGCCGAAGTTCTGGGACAAATAGCTATTATGCAGAGTGTTATTCCAAGTTTACCCAATAAAACGTCAATGCTGAACTTTGCCTGCCAGGGGCTGAAAGATATTCCGGGAATCGAAAAAATTACTTTTCAGTTATTCGAAAGAGAGGGAAAACTAATACAGAATCGAATCAATAAAAACCATTTATATAAAAGTTTTCCAATTAAAGCAAATGGCTGTGAATCTGCTGTGTTAACTTTTTTAATAAGAAAAGAAAAGGATTTTGTACCTTATATTCCCTATATTGATAATTTCTGTAACGTATTGGCTCTTGTTATTGAAGAAAAAAAACAGCGAATGGTCAATGAAAATTTAATACAGAAAATGGAGGATCTGGTCAAACAGAGAACAATTGAACTGGAAATTGCAAAGGAGAGATTATCCATTGCCTTGAACGGAGCCAATAGTGGAATATGGGACTGGAACCTAAAAACAGGTGTGATTTATTTTGATAGAAACTACTATACGATTTCCGGATACGATCCCTACGAATTCCCCGGTAAATATAAAGAATGGAAGAAAAGAGTCCACCCCGATGATATAGAAAAGGCAGAAAAAAGCATTAAGGATTATCTAGATGGTGTCTCTGAACAATATATAGATGAATTCAGGTTCCTCAGAAAATCGGGAGAGTGGATGTGGATTCTTGGCCAGGGTAAAATATTCGAATATGATTCTGATGGAAATCCGCTGAGGTTTTCTGGAGCTCATACAGACATTACCATTAGAAAATCTGCTGAAGAAAATCTAAAAAAAGCACAGAATTATATAGTGAGTATTCTCGATTCCATGCCTTCTGTCTTAATAAGTGTCAACTCGAAGGGAATCATTCAACAATTGAATAAAAAAGCTGAAGAAATGATTAATCACAAATCCTCAGAACTTATTGGTAAAAATCTCAATGAAATAATTCCCCAATATTATAATGAGATTTCTCAATTGGAGACTGCAATCGATTCCGGAGAAAAGATAAATAGAAGAAGGAAACAAATTATTATAAATGAAGATATCCACTATAAAGATATTATTGTATTCCCCATTACCACCAAGGGTGAAAAAGGCGCCGTTCTCCGCATTGATGATGTAACAGAACAAGTCAAAATGGAAGAAGTTCTTATTCAAAATGAAAAGATGTTATCTCTTGGAGGTCTAGCGGCTGGAATGGCTCATGAAATAAATAATCCTCTGGCAGGCATGATACAGACAGCTCAGGTTTTAGCATCAAGACTTGGTGCCAAAGCATATAATAAGGCAAATTTAGAAGCTGCTGAGAAAGCGGAAACAAATATGGACTCCATATTAAAATTTTTGGAATATCGCGATATTCCAAAAATGCTTTCAGCAATACATGAATCTGGTCTAAGAGTCTCTCACATTGTTGAAAATATGCTTTCCTTTTCTCGAAAGAGTAATCAAAAATCCCATTTCTATCATATTCCGGATATTTTGGATAGCACAATAGAACTTGTATCATCAGACTATGATCTTAAGAAGGATTATGATTTTAAAAAAATACAAATTATTAAAAAGTATGAGAAGGACCTTCCGCAAATTCTGTGTGAAAAATCAAAAATACAGCAGGTTTTCCTGAATTTATTAAGAAATGGGGCAGCCGCCATGGAAGGCAGGGAGAATCCCTTATTTGTCATTTCAGTCAGCAATGATCACAATAGGAAAAATCTCCGTCTTACAATTGAAGATAATGGTTCCGGTATGGATGAAGAAGTCAGAAAAAGGATTTTTGAACCCTTTTTCACAACAAAACCTATAGGAATAGGAACAGGGCTCGGTCTTAGCATTTCCTACTTCATAATAGCTGAAAATCATTCCGGAACGATGTCTGTTAAATCAGTAAAAGGACAAGGTAGTACATTTATTATCACCCTGCCTTATTAAAAATTATTTCCACGAGATTTCATGCTAAAAAATACATCTCCATCATCCCTTTCCCCTTAACCTCTACGGGATCCCTCTTCTCAAAAGAGAATTTATCCTTTACTAAAGACCATGTGGCTTCGGAAATATTAATGCGATTGGGTTCAGAATGGCATTCCATTCTCGATGCGGTATTCACCGAATCGCCGAAAATATCGTATATGTATTTTTTTGTTCCCACAATTCCACCAACAACACTGCCGCTATGAATTCCAATTCGGACCTGCCATGGATTGCTGCTGTTCTCACCGTCTTTAAGAAGATAGTTTTTCATATCAATAGCAGCGTTGACAATATTCAGTGCATGATCTGGATTCTCATCGGGGATTCCGCTTACAGCGAGATAAGCATCGCCAATTGTTTTAATTCTTTCACAATTGTGTTTGTCCATTATTTCATCAAAAACAGTAAACATTTCATTTAACTTATTAATAAGACGTTCCGGTTCCATAATTGCCGACAAAGGGGTAAATCCGACAAAGTCGGAAAAAAGAAGAGTAACATTTTTAAAAAGATGTGGTTTACTTGTTCCGGTTTCTTTTAATTCCTCGGCGACTCTCGATGGCAGAACATTTAAGAGCAGCTTCTCAGATTTTTCTTTTTCAGCTTCAACATTTCTTAAGGCTTTTCTTAGTTTTAAATGCGTTCCCACTCTGGCAATAACCTCTTCTTTCTGGAAAGGTTTGGAGACATAATCGACAGCTCCCGAAGTAAAACCTTTTACTTTATCTTCAATCTGGTTCAGAGCGGAAATAAATATGACAGGTATGGCTGCTGTTTCGGGATCCTCTTTCAGTTTTCCGATAGTCTCATACCCGTCCATTCCGGGCATCTTTATATCGAGCAGAATGAGATCGGGTTGAGCTTTTCTGGCAATGGCAATGGCTCTTTCTCCACTTTTCGCCTGTAGAGGATAGAATCCCTCTTCTGTCAGAGTCTCGGTTAAAACTTTCAGATTCTCTTCAATATCATCTACAATCAGAACACGGGATTTTTCTTCAGCCATTTTGTCTCTTCCTTATCTCTTCCAGGATTTCTTCCAGTTGCTGGTCATTAAAATTATCAGCATAGAAACGTATTAACGTAATAAAATCAGCCAGTCCTTCTTTTGCTTCAATTTCATCTGTAAATAATTTAATGGCGGCAAAATCATTTATGAGAATATTATCAGCCAGAGCCTCTAACTCTACAGGAGAGATCTGTCTTGACAGTAAACTATAATCCAAGTCACCAACTTCGGGCAGTTTCCCGGAATCAATCTTCTTTTCTGTTTCATAATTAAAC
>JAEINM010000215.1 GCA_016342385.1 Spirochaetaceae bacterium
ACCTTCGACAACATACCGGGGGATGTACCAACCCTGTGGTGCATCAGGAAGATTTGGTCCAAGATCAATTAAATCACCCGAACTGATTCCCTTCTCATATACTTCCGGAAAATTGGAATGCCAGGATTCCATATCCACATCAATATCACCCTGAATAATACCGTTGATTATTGGTAAAGTATCACCAGGCATAAAATCTGCTTTATATCCGTCTAAGCCATTTTCTATGATAAATGCTGCAATTCTATTATGAACCTGGACACTATCCCATGATACATCTCCAAAAACGATGGTCATTTCTTTCTTTACGTCGCTTTTTTCGGAACAAGCCGAAATGATAAGAATCATAGCGATTCCCAGTATTATTTTCAGTTTATTATTCTTCATTCTTTACCTCTTTATTTATTATCAACACAAACTATTTTGCATTGTTTTTTATATTTTTTACAGAAAACGGATGTTTTCTGTGGGAATTATATTTGATTAAAAATATTCCTATTCTTTCTCACATCTTGTTTTTTCATCGAGTTTCACTTTTACCCGCTCCTTACAAGAAGGACAGCGGACTGTACCAATTCTCCATGAAGGGTTCATATTCATACGCAACAGAACTCTGCAGGCAGGACAATTAAACTCATGATATACTCTCAATATTCACTCCTTTCAGGTTACCAGAATAAAATTCCGATTTTATTGTTGTTCCTTTATTTAGTATGCTAAAGATTTTATATCTTAAAAACAAGCCCAAAACTGTATTATATTACGAAACATACGTATTCACTCCAATTTCCTAATGAGAAACTGAAAAGTTATACATAGAGTACAAATCAGATATTTCGTTACAAAAAGCAAGAAAGTTATACTGGTTGTCAAACTAGAAGAGAGTAAAATAAAGCGATTTTCTGCAAAATTTATCAGATTCTGCCATGTTGACAACTGTCTTAGAGTTTAACCAGGGAGTCAGTCTCATTAGGAGTGTAAATTACTGCAGTCGCTCTAAGGGAATCCTCTTTTAATGATAAAAGAAAACAGTTGGGGCTGGTCTATGCTGATGACTAAAAAGTTCTCATTAATAGAATAAACAGGATTATAGATATAATTGACGTCAGGGATATTCCTAAAAAAAATAACCTGTTTATAATTTTGGGAGAAAAAGTCCTTATGCTCTTTTTATCAGCTAATGAATTATAAGTATCTATCAAATTATCTCTATTTTTAATATATGTACGGCACCCCGGACTGTCTGCCATATAATGCTGGGCAAAGGGAAAACAAACAGCTTTACTGGGCTCTCTTTCTGCCATGTCAGGGAAAAGTGTATTGTTTCTCACGGAAATATTCTCAATAGGAATATCAAGGGCTCTTTCAACTTCAGAGGGATCAAAAATCACTGCAAAAGGATTATCATCATTATCAGAAAGATCTCTACTGTGTGCAATTGAAGTATTGCCTGTCAACCAGAGCGACTGATCCAGATCTCGCAGTTTCCCGGCACTTATATTGCCCTTAACTGATATTTCGCGATTTGATTTATCTTCCTTAATATCAACAAAAACGTCTCCTCGGGAACTGTTTGTAAAAATGGCATTTTTACTGTTTGGATCGGCAATACCTTCATAAGGCAGGGCAATTATTGTATTGCTCAATATATCTATGAAAATAAATGATAAAAGACCTGTTTTGGTATCTTCTGCAATAAGGTAGGATTCCAGCCTTGTACCCCAAAAGGTACTGGCTCTAGAATTAAAAACTCCAATGCCAAAATAATATTCCGGTTCATCATCGACAAATATCCTTGTCTTTGCAAGTTTGTATCTATCAGGTAATAGTGATTTCGCCTTTTCAATATCTCTCAGTCTGAAAAATAGAAATAAACTATAAGGTTCAATAACAAAACCGATATAAGGAGTCTTTTGCGACGTTTTATGTAAGATTTTTTTAAAAACATTCCGGGGAAGCAACTTTTTAAATGTTTGATAAAACAAGAGAGTACTGACTTCTTCGGGGTTTATTAAGTGCTCAACATTTTTTATAAATTTTTCATCATCATTTATTTTCATAGTTTTTCTCAATTTTTTTAAAGATACAACTTCCTGTGTCAAATATCTTTTTATTGGATTCTGGCAGTATGAGATATTGTCACTATTTTACTATAGTATAATATTCCCTATTTTGCATCTTTGTTTTCTCCTAGTGGTTCAAAGAGTTCTCAAGACTCATAAATATCCTATGAATGGATAATGGACCATTATTGGGGGAATAGGATTCTGATGAATCATAGATAAACAATTTCTGATATTATAATAATCTTGCTATGGAAGCCAGGGGTATTAAGGCATTTCCTTCGCTTGGTCTTACTGAGATTTCATATGTTATTTCATACAATCCTCTTGATATTACAGCAAAATCAATTATTTCCTTTACATGTTTAAGATCCCAATCCTCAATAATAATGCTTATGCCATCATTTCGTTCCAGCCATGATGTGTATGAATCAATGATAATTGACCTGATTTTCTGCTCAAAAGTATTGGAAAAATCTATAAGGTCAAAAAGCTTTTTATCCCTCTCTTTATATTGTTTTTCATCAATAAGGATATTAAATATCCTCTCTCTGTCTATTTTATTATAAGTGTTTAGGACATAAAACTTTATGTAACCAAAAGCACTAATAATACCGGCAATATCTACCACAGCAAGAGATTTCGCTCTTTTCTCATCAATTTTTAATCCCGGAGCCCCTCCAAAGTCAATTATTTTTAAATGAAAATTTTCATCGAGCAAGATCTGATCCAACTGCATATCACCATGAATCCGTGTGGCAAACAGGTTTGATTTATAGGAGCATAGCATATCTATTTTCTCTAGAATCTTATCTTTTAGATTGATAAAGGTGCTTCGAAAGAGATCGTTAATACCATCGTCTAAAGAAGGTAATCTCGATTCAATTTGTCTGATATATTTGGTGGATAAAACTCTCTTCATCTCTTCATTATCAAAATATGCCTTTCCAAAACCCTTATCATTATTTTTGCCTAATCGGATATTGAATCCTGCAATAACTTCACCAATGTCATTGATTAATTTTCTATATGACAGGGTGTTCAGAGTTTTTAAAGTCAATTGATTATCAGGATCCAGATCCTTTCTGATTAATTCGTTCAAAACAATTTCACAGAGTTCATTATTATTGCCATTTTCACGATTCCCGGGAATTTCCTTATATCGTTCTACAGCATTGGTAAAGACTTTAGCGACATTATAGCCGGCTTTCATTTTCCAGTTTTCATCAATGACAGTTTCAGGTCCGGTTATTTTCTCAATTGTTATGGAAAGAGGGATTTTATGATTGTTCTCTGTCTCTAAATAGGCCGTCGAATATGCCCTTGGCATACTTTTATAGCCGGATTTAGAAAGAACTTCATACATCTCCATTTCTATATCATAGTCTCCGGTTTTTACTGTTTTAACAACAAAGGAATTTGTTCCGATTTCAACATTGGTTAAAATATTTGATGATGTGTCACCGGTTCCGATGAGTAAATTTCTGGCACTGGTTACAGGAGGATTTAATAGATTAGTCAAATGGGGATCTACAAAAGTATTTTTCACTCTATTCTTCTTATAAGAGATTAGCACTGATTCTTCAAAAAGCATTTTTCTGAATTCTTCCTGGTATATGGTTCTATGCTCAGCGGGGAGGATATGATACTTTATCTTTTTTATTATTACTGAAAGGATTCTTTCCTGTACATGCCCAGAATCACTGCTGTCTCTCATAAAGAGCAGAGGAATAAAGTAGCTGATAAGGCGACTTCTCGTTTTAATGTTACAAATTATTCCAAAACATCTACTATCTGCTGAATCCATTTTTAATTCAAAAAAATCAAAAATTGAGATTCTATCAATCTCTTCAGGTTTAGTAAGAAACCATCTTTGACTGCGTAACCAGTTTTTTAGAGGACCCGAGAGTAATTCATAAAAAAGATTCTCCGAGAAATCCAATGCATGGTAATCTAAATTTACAATTCCATAGTTCTCAGCAAGAGGATTTGTTTCCATATTTGCTTCTAATCCTATTAAATAGGCAAATGATGTTTTTATTTCTCCATCTATTGAGATTCTAAATGGATTACAGCCAATGAAATCTTTAGTAACCTGTAAATCTATTCTGAATAGTCGGATTTTTCTGAATTCCATATTGGTTAATCGAATTTCATAAAGCTCAAAAGATTTTTCACTATTAAAAATGAGTTCAACCTTTTTACATTTCCCAGACACTGAAACATGGACAATGAATTTCTCATCTAAAAATCGGATTTGTTTTGTACCGGTTTTAGTAGATGGTAAGGTGTTAATTATTCTGACTGGTTTTGATCCGGAAACAGCTAATTGATTTTTCACATGATCCCGATTCTTCAACGAAGCAAGATACAATAATAAACTGACCGCTTCTTTTGCTTTTTTACCAGTTTCTGAAATTAAGTCTTCAACAGAGACCGGAGCTCGGGTTGTCCACCACCCACTTTGTCCAGGAATATTTATAATGCCCTCTTCTCCGGATTTAAATATATCGGGCATCATCAGTACAGCCATATTGGCATGGGAGTCTGCCACGGAAGATAATATAGCCTTATGCATTTGCGGGGTTAATTCATCTATGTCAGCTTCATTTTTATTTGAGAGGTATTCCCTTTGAACAAGCCAATTAATGACATCTTTTTTTTGATCCAGATCTTTAAAATAGTATTTTTTATTGGACCATTCTCCCCTTCCTGTCCACCAGCTTTCCAAGGGGACTGTGTCGTGGATTGAGAAGGTGGCATAATCCCGCTCTGAAATATGATCAAACCAATAACTATTGGGATTCCCGATAAAAAATTGGTATCCGAAATAAAGAGGTTTAAATTCACAAGCGCCCATTGCTTTAACCGAATCCTCAACGAGAGGGGGAACAAGGCCAAGGTTCTCGAGGATTATCGTTTTACCCTGAGCTTGAGCTTCATACATAAAATCTGAAAGCAATTCCTCTCCCAGACCCCAATTAAAAAAACAGATCTGAAGATTGTCATCGGGTTGTAGAAAATTTTCACTTTGTTCAATAATTTTTATTAAGTAATCATTTTCTACCTTCTTCTGCGGATTGAGTAAAGAATAAAAAACATTCTGAGAGAACTCCTCCGAGAAGACCTTATACCAGCCACTTTCATCATTTTCCAATTTTCCGGCTTTAGAACCCCGCCTGGCTGCGAGTAGGGCATTACCATGCCTTAGTACATCTTTCTCATCAAAGACCTTGTTATAAATTTCTTTTGGTAGATGTTTTTTTAAACCGGAGACAATAGTCGTGAAAATCTGTTCTCTTTTTGATATGGCATCTATTGAACTGCTAAAAATTCCTTCTATCTCATCCCATAGACCTAATTTTTTAAGAGTATAATCACATTTGACATCTTCTGACATAAAATAGACCTGATAATAGCCCAGTAGATGATCTATCCGTAAAAGAGAGCAAAACTGTAATAGGAATTTGAATCTCTTTAGCAATAATTCCTTTGCCTGAATCTGCTCGAAATTGAGAAGAGTAAATTGCCAATGCTGAGGGATGTCCAGCCTGTGAGGAGGTGCTCCCTGAGTGTAATCTCTTTTTAGCGAATCTGCATCGAGATAAAAAGCCTTTCTATTGGTCCAGACATCGGCATTTCCAAAGGCAAAGGGTTGATCGAACATGATTTCCACACTTTTTTCACCATCTCCAGCTTCTTTCTGAATAGCTAGTAATTCTTCGGTCATAATCCACTGCAGAAAGGCTTCAAACTGGATTTTATCTTTATACTGCTCCTTAAGGCTCTTTATTTTTTTCTCATTCCTCTTTGCTATATCTTCAGGCCATTCTCTAAAGTTATCTGAATGATATTCCTTTGATAGAATAAAATAGAGCAAATGATCTGATAACCAATCAGAGTTATTATCACAATAGCTTTTGAAACGGCTTGCCAATGAAATGTGGAGGGTCTTATGAGAAGATTGAAATATTTCGTACACATTCCGGAAGATGTCATACTTGAGGGTTCTCGATAGATCATTATTTGATTTTTTCTGATTCCGCAGCCCTGCAATTTCATCTTTCTTATTATCAATTATGACCTTGATAGTCTCATCTTCTTTATCACTAATACCTAAAAAGTGAAGTAAATGCTGAATCCCGATATACACGGGATCGAGGATATAAGAACTGGCTATTGAATAGGGAGAATTATCATTACTTGGTAAATTGAGTGGCAACAATTGTATGATAGATTGATTGGTTTTCCTGGCAAAAACAATGACCTGCGATAGAGTGTCAAGATCCCCGATTCCCCAATCACTATCACTTCTCCAGTATGCCAGAGGGGCAAATATTCCAGAAGATTTAATGCCGATAAAGGACTTTGATGGGATCATTGATATCCATTCATTCTCATTTGAACTTTTCATTGATTCACATAATGCTCAATAACGTTTTAATCACAATATTAAACCTTCTTTGTTAAATATCCGTCAGTACGAGTCATACAACACTGAGTTTATAATTAAACTGATTTAATTATAAGAAATGTGAGATTCTCTGTCAAATAAATTCCCCACCATTTTTTCCTGATATTTTCTGACTAGCGGTATAGCAATAATAAAAATTCACTAATAAGCGCACCGGTTAAGGTCTCATATAACCCCAGACCATAAGTGGAATTTTCTTCTCTACCGATTTACCCGCAAATGCAATACCAATATGCCCTAAAAACATGTTTAGCCCCCAAGATAAATAATTGTATACTCCATTGTTCAATCGTGACCGAATATATTTGAAAAACAAAAAAAAGAGATAAACATTGCTATAAATATGGCATATATGGCAAAAGTTACTCCAGGCTCTGATTCTTAAAGGATCATATTCGCTATAAGTGATTAAATCACAAAGTTCCCGTCTTTCATGATCACAACTTCCCCACCATCAACAGTATAAGCCGTCAGGGTTGTTTCGGGGGCACCAATCATAAAATCCGTATGAACCAGAGAATCATTGCACCCCGCCTCTTT
>JAEINM010000216.1 GCA_016342385.1 Spirochaetaceae bacterium
GGAAAATCATAATGGAATTGCCGATATCGAGATTGTGCTCGCAGGTTCTCATCATTTCCATCTGGCTTTTCGGATCCATACGGCTGATAAAAACCGTCTTATTAAGGACCATATTCCAACCTAGAAAAGGCACTCTTTTCAGAGAGGCTTTTGAAATCCACTTAAAACGCATAAACAGCATATGAATGGCCGGAATATCGAGTAGAGAGGAATGATTGGGAGTCACAACATATATCTTCTCAGGATCGATATTCTCTTTCCCGGAAATATCCACAGAGAGAAAAGGATTCAGCCAGATATAGAGAGATCCCCAGACATTGGCAAAAAAATGAAGAAGACGTAGGTTTTTATCGAAGAGAACCGTAAAAATCCAGACCGTCAGTGATATGGGAAACATAACCAGCTTAATAGCCGGGAAAATAATAATCCAGTAAAAGAGGGATATTATAAACTTCACAAATAGAGCTCCTTAATATTACTGGATTATATTTTTAATTAAAGTCCATGTAAAGCGCTATTAATCCGACAGATCTCCATATTCTATGGGGATTCTAATAACATCCTCAGAGTCGGCATAATCTGAATGGACATTTAAAGTAAATGTGTATTCATCATTGTCTTCATCAACAGCCATAACGTCATAAGAGATGGTTTCTTCACCGGAAGGAGCTAAAAGGCTCAGTGTCTCGTAGGAACCAAGAGTCTGCTCATCATCCATCATATCAACACCCCACATATTGGAATCAGAGGGAGAGACAAAAACATACATCATCTCATAATCAGTCTGATTTTCAAACTCGACTTCTACAAAACCCATTTCCGGATTTTCATCATCCAGAGCACTTTCAGTTATTACGATTCTGATCTCACTATCATCACTGAACAGCTCATCATATAGAATAAAAGTATTGCCGTCCTCATCTATTGCCATAATATCGAAATTATTTTCACTATCGGGATAGAGCACATAAAAGCTCAGGCTGCTTTTTGCTTCCAGAACCCGTTCGGAGCCCAGAATATCAAACCCCCATTCTCCACTGTCTCCGGGGGAAAGAAAGACATACCAGATGTCCGCACCGGTTTTATTCACAAAAGTCACTCTGTTAAGATAATCGGGTTCAAAAGAAAAAAGACCCGATAGAGGCAGACAAACCAATATCAATATCACTAAACTCCTCATTTTTCTCATACATACCTCCAATTTTTTTTAACAAATAACAATGTATAGAAAAGAAAAAACTAAACATTGTAATTCATATCAATTACACTATTATAAATAGTATAGACTATAAAGGATTTTTTTTGACTGACAGCTTGAATTTTGAACTGGAAAAAAATTTTGAATTCTCAAATGTAGATGATGAGTTTGACAACAGCCCTCAAGAAGCGTGGAAAATTCTGATTGCTGATGATGATGAAGGAGTACACAGTGTAACAGAACTTGTGTTCAGCTCTTTCACATTTGATAACAAACCTGTGGAGTTTATCAACACCTATTCCGGCAATGAGACCATCGAAGTTCTAAAGAAGGAAATAGACATCGCTGTAATCCTCCTGGATGTTGTTATGGAAACCGAAGATGCGGGACTTCAGGTAATAGACAGGATACGGAATGAATTAAACAATAAAATGGTCCGGATCATTCTAAGAACCGGTCAGCCCGGTCAGGCTCCGGAAGAAAAAGTTCTTATTGATTATGATATTAATGACTATAAAAACAAATCGGAATTGACCTCAAGAAAACTGAAATCTTCTATTATAACATCTCTCAGATCATATATATCCATTAAACAGATAAATGAGCTGAATACAACACTGGAACGCAAAGTCATAGAACGGACAGCAGAGTTAGCGGCCTCTCTGGAAATTATTGAAAAAGATGAAGAAGCCGGCAAAAAAATACAATTCAAACTTCTTCCTGAAAACAATACGGCCCTGAATCGTTTTCATTTCACAAGAGAGATATTTCCCTCACTCTATCTAAGTGGGGATTTTGTCGACTATTTCAATGTAGATGATCAATATATAGGATTTTATATTGCCGATGTTTCAGGCCATGGTGCATCATCAGCCTTTATTACCGTTTATTTAAAATCAATGATTTCCGGGTTTATCGGGAGTTATAATCACAATAATGTGAAACTGATCTTAAATCCGGATCAACTTCTGAATGTTATAAACCAGGCTCTGATTAAAGAGGATCTGGGAAAATATCTGACGATTTTCTATGGTCTGATCGATCTTAAAACCGACACTCTTCACTTTTCAACTGGCGGTCAATTTCCATTTCCCATATTCATGAATAAAAAAGAGAAAAAATTTCTTCAGGTGAAAGGTCCTCCTGTGGGACTTCTGAACATAGCGAAATATAAAAAGGATTCAATTCATCTCCCCGATGAATTTTCAATAATGTTCATGTCAGATGGTATTCTGGAAATCCTAAAAGATAAATCTTTAAAAGAACAGGAAAATGATCTTCTCAATATGCTCTCTCTGGAAACCAGTGTTTCTGATCTTGTAGATAGAATAGGAATTACAACTGGAAAATCTCTGCCCGATGACATAACCATACTCAATGTCAGGAGAAACTCAGATGAATGAAGGAAAATACCAGTTTGCTGAAAATGATAACTTTTATCTGATAAAAATGAGCGGAAATCTGAAGTACACCGCCAGTGGTGGCTTTGATATTTTTATAGAAAATATTTTTCAAAAGATAAACAACAAAGCTGTCGTTATCGATCTGACTGATGCAGAATATCTCGATAGTACAAATCTGGGAATTCTCGCCAAGATTTCTGATAAAATGCTGACAAAGTTCAACAAGAAAACGACCATTATTTCATCTAACACAGACATAACGATTCTTCTTTCTAATATTGGATTTGATGATTATTTTATCATACTGGATGAAGGACCGGATACATCAACGGTTTTATCGGATATCTCGGAAATGGTAACAGGAAACAGAAGCATGGCCCTTATGATGCTCGAAGCTCATAAATCGCTTATGGAATTAAACGATAAAAACAAGAATGTTTTCAGTTCCGTTGTAGATCTTCTGGAAAAAGAAGTCCGCAAGGACAGCTAAACAGGAATTTATACCTTTCAGCACATTTTCCCTTTTTATATCTCATTATATTCTCTTCTTAACAATAGAAGGAACAAGGGGAAAGTCTCTTATGAATAAAAAAGGAATCAATGGCGTACTCTGCCTTTTACCTCTTTTACTGGCCATAGCCTGCGATGTGGGTTTAACAGAAATGGGAATCGAAAATCCGGGAAATAATGTTATTACTGAAAGTGAACTCTACAATGCTTCAGATGATGACAATACAGAACTCATAGTGTCTTCTGTTGAGGAACTGATGAACACGGCCCAATCGACCAAATCCGGCAATATGACTGTATTAATTGCCGATGGGACATATATCCTTACTGACCGGTTGTGGATAACCGGAGAAAATGTAACCTATAGAAGCCAATCTGGAATCCGGGAAAATGTCATCCTGAAAGGCAAAGGTATGAACGGCTCTATAGGATACATATTCAGTGTAGCGGGATCTGATTTTACAGCGAAAGACCTTACGATAGGAGAAGTGGCCCACCATGGCATACAAGTCCATGGAGAGTTAGATGCCGACAACCTCAATATTATAAATGTGCATTTCATCGATATAAATGAGCAGAATATAAAAGGATCCTATGATAAAAACAACATCCCGGAAAATCATTCTGACAATGGCCTGGTTGAGCATTGTCTCTTTGAATATTCAGCGGGCATAGCCAATCAATATTATTGCGGAGGAATAGATGTTCACCATGGAGAAAATTGGGTTGTCCGCAATAACACCTTTAAAAATATCATCAGTCCTGTAAGCCAATTGACTGAAGGAGCTATACATTTCTGGACAGAATCAAAAAATACCACCATAGAATCCAACAGGATAGTAAATTGCGATAGGGGTATTATGCTTGGCTTTGACAGCACAGCTCAATACGGAGGAATTATTGCCAATAATATGATTCAAGTTGTCAGGGATACAGGCATCTATTTAGCCCGGGCGGAAAGCGTAAAAGTCTATAATAATTCGGTTTTTCTTATGAGCAATTACCCCAATGCCATTGAATATCGTTTTGGGAGCACAGCCGGTGTTGTGCTGGAAAACAACTTAACCAACAAACCCATAACCTCAAGAGACGGGGCGGTCGCCGAGGTGAAAAACAATCTGACAAATGCCGCATCCTACTGGTTTTCAGATGTCGGAGAGGGGAACCTTCACCTGTCCCTTTTTGTCGATGCTGTAGTGGATAAAGGATCGACACTAGGGGAAGTTCCTTATGATATTGATAAAGAGAGTAGAACCGCAGGGTTTTATGATATTGGAGCAGACGAATGGAATCATTAAAAAAAATAATAAGCCTAATCCTTACAATAGTATTCATTTTAACATGCCGGATAACCCCCGATCAGAAAGATCAGATCATTCAAGCCCCTGTTACGGTCAGCAGTGATACCCGTGAGATCTATCTGTTGTCCGATAAGATTTCCATCCTGGGAGATGGTAGTGACATAGCCACGTTCACTGTTACCAGAAAAGAGAATGGTGGTCCGGATGAAATGATAGGAGCGGATTATTTTTTATGCACCGATTCATCTGGTGTCTCCATTGAAATAAACGAAAATTTTTTTTCAAGTTACACTACAGGAACATACAGTTTTGTCGCCGTTGTAGGAGATAAACTTAGCAATCCCCTCTCAATTACCGTCTCGGAAATACCTCTGGAAAATGAGCAGGTTCAGAATATTGCTGTTCGTCATTACGCCGGTCAGACATTTATCACCTGGGATGAAATTTACCCTGTTATAGATTCAGATCAGATTTCTCTGGGAGAATTTAAAACAGTGATGGAGAGTTTCCCCAAGGATATTCAATACAATGTGTACAGTGATCCGAATCCCATAATAAACCTCTCCGATCTAGAACCGATTGCCACAGTTCTGTCATCGTCTGTCTGGAATGATAAATACTACGGATTAACGAATAATGCACCGGATCAGCCCCTTGAACGGTTTATTGTAGAATATGGAGGCGAACCTCTGGAGCCGGGTACCGGTCTCTTTGTCAACAACCCGGAAAGTGAAGGGCAGGCCTATTACAGTGTAACGGCAGTGATTGACGGGATAGAACAGGTGAGTCTAACTACATCCAATGTCAGTACTGGCATTATGGAAACAACCGGCCAGGGAAAACCGGTACTGCAAAAGATCGAGAACCCCGATCTCTTTCAGTATATCAGTAACAGTACGCTGTATTACTATGTCCGATGGGAGGCTCCACCAAACTGCAACATAATGGGTAAACCCTACAACTACATTGTGGCAAAACCTCAGAACATGACTGATCCCGCACCGGTAGGAATCCACATGCACTGCTGGGGAGGCAGTATGAAAGGTGGTTACGGCTGGTGGTATGATGCCGAAGAAGGTTCAATTCTACTAGCATCCAACCAGTATCCTTATGACTGGTGGACTGGCTACCATGAAAATCTCTTTACTGAGAACTCACCTCAAACCAGAACCGATTGGGAAAATGGCGTGGTAAGACCATACAGTCAGAACAGAATGTATTCCTTTTTGAAATGGTTAGACGAAGATATTAACTGGAATATTGATTTAAGCAGAACATTTACAGCAGGCTCCTCCATGGGAGGCTCAGGCTCACTAATGTTTGCCATCAGGAATTCTGATAAAGTGGCCTGGTGCCACAGCTGGGTAGGAGTCCATGATCCTTCCAACTCACCCAATTTCACCAGTTCATATGCCCAGATGTATGGACCTGTTGAATACGATGTCCGGTTTGAAGACGGTACAGATGTGTGGGATTACTTTAATGATATCTGGTATCTGGAAAACAACAGAGATAAGGACATTGGATTTTTAACCTTTTGTAACGGCAAAAATGACAGTGCGATAGGATGGGAACAGGCCGTTGATTTTTACAATGCCCTGCAGGAAACCAGACAGCCTCATCTCTTTGTCTGGGGACAGGCCGGACATTCTCAAAGAGCTGTTATGCCCTATACGGGAGAACAGCGCAATATGACACTGGATATCCGCCTGGATCAGACTTTACCGGCATTTACCAATTGCAGTCTCGATGACAATCCGGGAAATGGGGACCCCTCAGATGGAGATGAAACAGGCCAGATAAACCGCTACCTATACTGGGAAACCGAAAGTATTATCGATACGGCACTAACCTGGGAAATGGTTGTGGCGCTGACAGAGGAGGCTCCGGAAAACACCTGCACTGTAAATATTACACCCAGACGATGTCAGCAGTTTTCACCCTCTTCCGGCACCTCAGTCACCTGGAAAGCAGAAAACCTGAGCTCAGGGATCATTCAGACGGGAACTGCACAGGTTGATACATGGGGGCTGATAACACTTGATGATGTCAATGTTTCAAAGGATAAGGTAAAAGTTACAATTTTTTAGGAATATAGAACGGTATAACCGCTCTTTGGACATCGCGTAGTTGTGGTACACAACTACGCGATGTTTTACAAATAAAAAGGCGTTCAGCGCAAACCAATTTGCTCCCAAGGGTCTTCTCATCCATATATGTTGCGGAAAATTGTTTATGCAATGGAATTAATCAAAAAAAGCCCTCCTTCGGGCATCATGCGTTCTTCGCAAGTTCAGAGCCACACTAGGGTTCCCAGACTTTTTATTTTATTCATTAAACTGTTGGCTGGAAATAAATTCACGATATCGCTACGCGAATTGTTATTTATAAATAAAAAAAAGTCTGGCGACGACCTACTCTCCCACAGATAACCTGCAGTACCATCGGCGCAAGTGAGCTTAACTTCCGTGTTCGGGATGGGAACGGGTGTGACCTCACTGCTGTAATCACCAGACATTATATACAATTTTGTTGCCGTTGAGACAAGGCATACCGTTGAGACAAGGCATGCCTTGTCTTTACGGCTTTTTTGATCTTTTAATAGAATCGTTTTGTACGGACGTGCTACT